>NZ_JBSFJC010000026.1:0-82139 GCF_053597855.1 Kitasatospora sp. NPDC001225 | reverse complement strand
CATGATGGCGGTGAACTCGCCCTGGGGGAACACGACGCTGACGTTGTCGAGGGCGACGACGCGGGTCTCCCCCTCCCCGTAGACCTTGTTCAGGCCGGTGGCTCGGGCGGCCGCCAGGCCGGTGCGGACGGCGGTTGCGGTCGACGTGGTCACGGGGACTCCTAGTGCTCGCGGACTTGTACCTCCATGCTCCGCGACGTGATCATGGTTCTGCGTCGCTCCGCCGGACGGTTGGTCCTACCACCGCTGGGCGTAGGGGCGGGCGACCCCCTCCTCCTGCGGTATGACGTGAACCCTGAGGCGGACGGGTGGCCGGAACGGATATCCTTCGTGGCCGAATCCCGGACAGTTCGTCAGATGGCAAGGAAACATGACAACTTCCGGGGCTGGGAACATGCGAAAGGGTGATCCGGGAGACTAGGCTCAGGGGGTCCCACAGACGCCCGGATGGTGGAACGCAGACACGGGCAGCTTAAAACTGCTTGGCCGCGAGGCCGTGCCGGTTCGAGTCCGGCTCCGGGCACCGATCACCCGGCGGGGGCGCGACGGCGTCCCCGCCGGTCGTTGTTCACCGGATCCTCCTCGCGGCGTATCCCGGAATTTTTGCCAAGCCATTACCCTTGTGCATGGGCGGTGCAGTGCCGCCACGGAGGGAATGAGCAATGAGAAGCAGCAACCCGGTCTTCTCGCGGGAGGGGTCCTTCACCCGCGACTCCGGCTACGCGGGGTTCGGTACCGCGCAGGCCGGGACCCAGCACGGCCAGAACCAGTACGGCCAGAACCCCTACGCGGGTACGCCCTACGCCCAGCAGCAGCCGCAGGGCCAGCCCATGACCGACGAGCAGCTCTACGAGCTGTACAACGGGCCCTCGGCGGGCCCGGCGGCCACCGGGCGGATGACGCTGGACGACGTGGTCGCCCGCACCGCCATGACGCTGCTGACGCTGGTCGTCGCCGGCGCGGTGGCCTGGTTCGCGCTGCCGTTCGAGAACTTCGGCTTCGCGATCGCCGCCAGCCTGGTGGCCATGGTCGTCGGCCTGGTGGTCTCGTTCAAGCGCAGCGTCAGCCCGCCGCTGATCCTGACCTACGCGGCCCTCCAGGGCTTCGCGATGGGCGCCGTCTCGCACGCCTTCAACACCATGCTGAACGGCATCGTGATCCAGGCGGTGCTGGGTACGGCGGCGGTCTTCGGGGCGATGCTGTTCGCCTACAAGAGCGGCCGGATCCGGGTCACCGCCCGGTACCAGCGGATCGGCATCGCGATCGCCCTGGGCTTCGTGCTGCTGATGATGGTCAACATGATCGCGATGGCCTTCGGTGCCGACATGGGCCTGCGCTCCGGCCCGCTGGGCATCGTGGTCGGTCTGGTCGGCATCGGCCTGGGCGCCTTCTTCCTGTCGCTGGACTTCGCGGCGATCGAGGAGGCCATCGCCCAGGGCGCCCCGCAGCGGGAGTCCTGGCGGGCCGCCTTCGGGCTGACCCTGTCGCTGGTCTGGATCTACATGGAGATGCTGCGGCTGATCGCGATCCTGCGCGGCGACGACTGACGGTCCCTTCCTTCGTGAACCACTGCCGCCGGGCCCCGCAGCGACTCGCTCCGGGGCCCGGCGGCTTTTCGCCTAGGCTCGCTGCCATGCATGACGTAGAGCCCCACGACGTAGCGCCCCTGGACGTGGACCCCCTGGTCGAAGCCGTCGAGTCCCTGGCGGATCGTTTCCGCTCGCTGCCGCAGAGCAGGCTGCTGGGCGCCGTGCCCGGGTACGGGTCGCGGGCGGCGGCCGCGCTGGAGCTGGCCCGGCGGCTGGTCGCGCTGACGGCGGCGGTGGAGGGCGGCCCGCGGCGGGAGTTCCCGGACGCCGGGGCCTTCGCGGTGGGGGACCAGCTGGCCGTCGCCGGGCACGACCTGGCGGCCGCGCTCGCGGGGCTGCGGGAGGACGCCCTGGTGGGGCTGCCGGAGGGGCCGGTGGCGGCGGCCGCGGTGCTGGCCCGGGCGGTGGCGGCGGCGCGGGAGACGGCGGCGCTCTGCGGCTGAGGCCCGGAGGAGTCCGGACACGCCGAAGGCCGGCCGGGTCGGTAACCCCGTGACCCGGCCGGCCTTCGGCGCGCTGCTGCTGGTGAGCCGGTGTCAGATGCTGGCGACCACCCGGTCGGCCAGCACATAGACGGCCTCCTCGTCGGTGGAGAAGGTCAGCGAGTACGAGCCGGAGAAGCGCGAGCCGCCGAGCAGCCGGACGTGCTCACCGGCGCGGACCGCGTCGATCAGCCGGTAGGCGGCCTCCCGGTCGCCCGGGGCCACGCAGAGGGTGGTGCCGTCGGCGAAGGCGTACACGTCCAGGGTGCCCAGCGGGCCCGGGCGGACGTCGACCAGGGCGACGGCCTCCTCGGCGAGGGCGGCCAGCCGGCTGTCCGTCCACTCCCGGGACGGCGCCTGGCTGGGCACGAAGTCGGGGTGCGAGGGGTGGCGGCGCGGGTCGGGCGCGGCGACCGGGGCCTCCTCGACGGCCTGGTCGGCGTCCAGCAGCCCGGCCTCCAGGCCGGTGGCCAGCAGGTCGGCCTCGCGGCGGGCCCGGGCGTCCTTGGTCTCGCCGGCCGGGTGGCCGGGGCGCAGCGGCACGCCGCCCTCGCCGCCGGGCTCGGCCGGGGCGGAGCCGCCGTCGTTGATCAGGTCCTCCAGCGCGGAGCGCAGCGCCTCGCCGAACTCCGGGTCCATCGTCCCGGCGTTGTCGACGGCGTCCTGCGGGCCGGTGGGGCGGGGGAAGAAGAGCGGCCACTCCTCGGTGCCGGAGAAGGTGCCGGAGAACGGGGAGTCGAACAGCGGCGCGTCCTCGGCCGCGCGGGCCTCCTGCTCGGCCCAGAACGCCCGGGCCTCCGTGATCTCCCGCTCGCGGTCGGCGGCGAGCGCCTCGGTGACGGCCCGGCGTATCGCGGCCTCGTCCACGGGTGCGGGCGCGGACGGGGCCGCGGCCCGTGCGTCCAGCCGGCGGGAGAGCCCGCGGAGGTGGAGCAGCACGGCGGTCGACACGGCGATCAGGATCAGCAGCAGGATGGTGTAGACGGCGCTCACGGAACGTACTCCTAGCGAGGAGCGGAACGGGGTTACGTGTCCACACTGCCGCATGCGGGGCTGTTACCGCAGGGGCGAATGTCCAATTCATCCCGGACTTTCGCTCTTGTCCCCAAATTGTTAGGTAACACCGTTCTACGCAGTGGAGTTGATCCGCTCCGCAGTGTCGATTTCCGGGTCGAAAACGAACGAAATGAGGGCCGGATCGACCTCTCGGTGTGATCCGGCCCTCAATTACGCTGCGTCACTCCAAATGGGTGGTCCAGACCCTTCGGAGGGCGCCCGGAGGGTCAGCTGAGGCGCTCGACGACCATCGCCATGCCCTGGCCGCCGCCGACGCACATGGTCTCCAGGCCGAACTGCTTGTCGTGCCACTGCAGGGAGTTGATCAGCGTGGTGGTGATCCGGGCGCCGGTCATGCCGAAGGGGTGGCCGACCGCGATCGCGCCACCGTTGACGTTCAGCCGGTCCAGGTCGACGCCGAGGTCACGGTAGGAGGGGATCACCTGGGCGGCGAAGGCCTCGTTGATCTCGACCAGGTCGATGTCACCGATGGTCAGGCCGGCCCGCTTGAGCGCCTGCTTGGAGGCCTCGACCGGGCCGTAGCCCATGATCTCGGGGGAGAGCGCGCTGACACCGGTGGAGACCACCCGGGCGAGCGGGGTGATGCCCAGCTCGCGGGCCTTGGTGTCGGACATGATCACCAGCGCGGCCGCGCCGTCGTTCAGCGGGCAGCAGTTACCCGCGGTCACGGTGCCGTCGGGGCGGAACACCGGCTTCAGGCCGGCCACGCCCTCCAGGGTGACGCCGGCGCGCGGGCCGTCGTCCGTGCTGACCACGGTGCCGTCCGGGAGCGTCACCGGGGTGATCTCGCGCTCCCAGAAGCCGGCCTTGATGGCGGCCTCGGCGAGGTTCTGCGAGCGGACGCCGAACTCGTCCTGCTCGGCGCGGGTGATGCCCTTGAGCGCGGCCAGGTTCTCGGCGGTCTGGCCCATCGCGATGTAGGCGTCCGGCACCAGGCCGTCCTCGCGCGGGTCGTGCCACTCGCCGCCACCTTCTTCGGCGCGCTTCTTCGTACGGGCCTGGGCCTCGTCGAAGACCGGGTTCATGGTGCCCGGCAGGCCGTCCGAGGTGCCGTTGACGCTGCGCGAGACGGTCTCCACGCCGGCCGAGACGAAGACGTCGCCCTCGCCCGCCCTGATCGCGTGCAGCGCCATCCGCGTGGTCTGGAGCGAGGAGGAGCAGTAGCGGGTGATGGTGGCGCCCGGCAGGTAGTCCATGCCCATCTGGACGGCCACGATGCGGGCCAGGTTGTGGCCCTGCTCGCCGCCGGGCAGGCCGCAGCCCAGCATCAGGTCGTCGATCTCGCGCGGGTCGAGCTGCGGGACCTTGGCCAGGGCGGCCTGGATGACGTGGGCGGTCAGGTCGTCCGGGCGGACGTCCTTGAGCGAGCCCTTGAAGGCCCGGCCGATCGGCGAACGGGTGGCGCTGACGATGACGGCTTCGGGCATGGCGGGCTCCTCGCTGGGTGACGGCGGACCTGACGTCCGGGAGGAAAGTTACCGCCTGGTAGATCAGGCGTCACCCGCCGCAGCGTGTGAGCTGGCCGACGTATTCCCGGGGCCCCCGTCGGGGGTCGTACCAGCCTCCTTCCCGCTCTCCGGGCCGGGCAGACCGATCCGCAGCCGGTGCCTCAACTGGGCCCAGCGGCGGCCCGTGCCCTCCGCCGGTACGGCCGCCACCTCGGTGCCCTCCCGACCGGCCGCCGTGGCGGCCGCGACCGCGACCGGCAGCACCGCGCCGCCCGGGACGGCCGTGGCAGGACGCTCCTCCTCCGGCCAGAGCCCGAGCGCGGCGCAGACCGAGGGCAGCACGGCCATCGCGGCGGTCGCGTAGCCCTGGGCGGAGGGGTGGTAGCGGTCGGCGGCGAACATCTCCGGGCGGGCGGCGAACTCCGGGCCCAGCAGTGAGCCCAGCGAGACCGTCCGGCCGCCCGCCTCCACCACCGCGATGGTCTGCGCGGCGGCCAGCTGCCGGCTCAGCCGGCGGGCCACCCAGCGCAGCGGCGGCCGCACCGGCTTGATCGTCCCGAGGTCCGGGCAGGTGCCCACCACCACCTCGCAGCCGTTGGCGCGCAGGGCGGCGACGGCCTCGCCGAGCTGGCGGACGGCCAGCTGGGCCGGGCTGTGCCGGGTCACGTCGTTGGCGCCGACCATGATGACGGCGACGTCCGGGTGGTGCGGCAGGGCCTGCTCCAGCTGGCCGGAGAGGTCGGCGGAGCGGCCGCCGGAGCGGGCCACGTTGACCAGCCGGACCGGGCGCTCGGCCACCGAGGCGAGGCCCGCGGCCAGCAGCGCGCCCGGGGTCTCGCCGGCCCGGGCCACGCCGAGGCCGGCGCCGGTGGAGTCACCGAGGACGGCCAGCACGAGCGGGGCCTGCGGGTCGGCGGCGCGGTCGGCGAAGGCCTCCCCGTAGACGCCGTCCGCCTTGGGCGGGACGGTCTCCAGGACGCCGATGGCCTGGATGGCGAGTCTGCTCTCGGTCACCAGCAGGCCGACGACGCCCACCCCGAGCAGGCCGAGGCCGCCGCCGCCGTACGCCGCCGCGGTGGCGATCCGGCGGGCCACCCGGGCCCGCGAGTCCCGTGCCCCTGGCATCCGGTGCCCCCTTCACGTGCTCTCCTGCCGGCCCCTCCGGGGCCACGGCCATGCCTGCACAGCGCTCTTACCCGTGCGGAGGGCGGGAGTACCGGGGGTGCCGCTGGGGGTGGGCCATTGGGGGAGGGGTGCAGGAGGGGAGCCGCGGGGCGGGTGCCACGCCCTACGCTTTGCAGTACCGAACTCCGCAGTACCGAAATCGCATGCCCACAGACCGGGAGGATCCCCGTGCGGTACCACAACTCGATCATCGACCTCGTCGGCAACACGCCGCTGGTCAAGCTGAACAAGGTCACCGAGGGCATCAGCGCGACAGTGCTGGCCAAGGTCGAGTACTTCAACCCCGGCGGCTCGGTCAAGGACCGCATCGCGATGCGCATGATCGAGGCCGCCGAGGCCTCGGGCGCCCTCAAGCCGGGCGGCACCATCGTCGAGCCGACCTCCGGCAACACCGGTGTCGGCCTGGCGATCGTGGCCCAGCAGAAGGGCTACAAGTGCATCTTCGTCTGTCCTGACAAGGTCTCCACCGACAAGATCAACACCCTGCGCGCGTACGGCGCCGAGGTGGTCGTCTGTCCGACCGCCGTCGCCCCGGAGCACCCGGACTCCTACTACAACGTCTCCGACCGCCTGGTCCGGGAGACCCCGAACGCCTGGAAGCCGGACCAGTACTCCAACCCGGACAACCCGGCCTCGCACTACCACTCCACCGGCCCGGAGCTGTGGGAGCAGACCGACGGGAAGATCACCCACTTCGTGGCGGGCGTCGGCACCGGCGGCACCATCTCCGGCACCGGCAACTACCTGAAGGAGGCCTCCGGCGGCAGGGTCAAGGTGATCGGCGCCGACCCGGAGGGCTCGGTCTACTCGGGCGGCACCGGCCGGCCGTACCTGGTCGAGGGCGTCGGTGAGGACTTCTGGCCGACCGCCTACGACCGCGGTGTCGCGGACGAGATCGTCGCGGTCTCCGACAAGGACTCGTTCCAGATGACCCGCCGCCTGGCCAAGGAGGAGGGCCTGCTGGTCGGCGGCTCCTGCGGCATGGCCGTGGTGGCCGCGCTGGAGGTCGCCAAGAAGCTCGGTCCGGACGACGTCGTCGTGGTGCTGCTGCCGGACGGCGGCCGCGGCTACCTGTCGAAGATCTTCAACGACGACTGGATGGCCGACTACGGCTTCCTGCCCTCGGCCACCGACGAGGCGCACATCGGCGAGGTGCTGGCCCGCAAGGAGTCCCTCGCGCAGGGCGGCGTCCCGCAGTTCGTCCACATGCACCCCAACGAGACGGTCGCCGAGGCGGTCCGGGTGCTGCGCGAGTACGGCGTCTCGCAGATGCCGGTGGTCTCCCCGGGCGCCGGCCACCCGGACATCATGGCCGGCGAGGTGATCGGCTCGGTGGTGGAGAAGCTGCTGCTGGAGGGCATCTTCGCCAAGGACATCGAGCTCACCGACACGCTGGACAAGGTGATGTCCAAGCCGCTGCCGGTGGTCGGCTCGGGCGAGACCGTCACCAACCTGATGACCGTGCTGGAGAAGGCCGACGCGGCCGTCGTGCTGGTCGAGGGCAAGCCGCAGGGCATCGTCACCCGCCAGGACCTGCTGGGCTTCCTGACCGGCCGCGCCCAGCACTGACCCGGCGTCACCACCGCCCCCCGCGGATGGATGCGGAGGATTCGTCCACGGGGGAAGTGGTACACCGGCGTCACCTGTCCGCAGCACGTGGTTAACACGGCTCGGGCATCGTGGTGGTCAACGGCAGGACGCCGAGTGAGGCGACGGCAACCGTCCGGGAGCGGCTCCCCGGCGACCGCGGTCGGCTCCGGACACATCGGGTGGCCCTGACCCGGCCGCTGTGTCCTCCCGCCGCGGGAGGCGCCGTCGTCCCGCCCCTGACCGGCCCCGGCCGGTCGACAGGGTGCGGCGGCTCCCGCGGCAGCACCGCGCCGCACGGCGCGTGTCCCGCGGCTCCCGGGTGGGGGAGCCCAGGCGGGGAACGGTGGGGCCGGTCCTTCTCCGAGGGACCGGCCCCTTCCGTTCGCGCCGTCGCACGTTCCGTTCGCGCCGTTCACGCCGGGCGCGCGGGGTGCACTCCGAGCGGCCGCCCGTGCGCCGCGCCGGGCGCGCCCGTCCCGTACGCTCGCACGCATGACCAGCACTGAAACGACCGACCAGGATGCCCCGCGCTACGTCCGGGTGAAGATCGAGCTCATCGCGGAGATCACCGACGAGGGCGCGCTCAAGGCGGCCGCCCTGGAGGCCGTCACCGCCGACGAGTACCTCGACGACGAGGAGCGCGCCCAGTCCGTCGAGGCCATCGAGGTGGACCCGTCGGGTTCGCTCGCCCACTTCATCGACCCCGTCGCGCTGCTCGGCGACGTGCCCGGCGTGGAGCTCGCCTCGGCGACCTGGGAGTCGGCGCAGACCGAGTTCGACCCGGACGACGAGGAGTGGGACGAGTACGCGGTGGAAGGCTCCGCCGAGTAGGGCGGGGAACCGTCGGGTGACGGTCCTCACCGTCACCGCCCGTGAACGCCCGGTCCGCTCCGCGGGCCGGGCGTTTTGTCCCTGTTCGTCGGGAAGTTGGGTCATCTCATACGATCGCTTACCCTTCGGTGATGGAACCGTGAACGGGCGTATTGCGTTTCTGTATCCGTAATGCCCGGGATGATCAGCAGGGAGACGCGACGTGACGGCACGGGACGGTCAGGGACGGGCGGCCGGAAGCAGCTGGAGCCGACGCGGGGTCCTCGCGGGCCTGATCGGAGCGCCCGTCCTGCTGCTGACCGCCTGCAACGACAACAGCGCCAACAGCGCCAGCGGCGGTAGCGGCGGCTCCGGCGGCGCGAACGGCACCCCGGCCTCCGGCGGCACGGGCAGCAGCGCCCCCAAGACCTCGGCCGCGGTCATCACCGTCACCCCGGCCGACGGCGCCGCCTCCGCGAGCTTCAGCGAGCCGGTCAAGGTCGCCGTCGCCAACGGCACCCTGACCAGCGTCAAGGTCACCGACACCGCCGGCAAGGAGCTGGCCGGCCAGCTCTCCGCCGACGGCACCGGCTGGACCTCGGCCGCCGCCCCCGCCAGCGGTACCAAGTACACCGTCGCCGCCACCGCCCTCGACAAGGACAAGCTGGAGGCGGACTCCAACGCCGTCTTCACCACGGCGACCCCGGCCAACACCTTCGTCGGCTACTTCACCCCCGAGGACGGCTCGACGGTCGGCGTCGGCATGCCGGTCTCGATCAACTTCAGCAAGCCGGTCACCGACCGCAAGGCCGTCCAGCAGGCGATCACCGTGATAGCCGAGCCGGGCGTCGAGATCGTCGGCCACTGGTTCTCCAGCACCCGCCTCGACTTCCGGCCGCAGGAGTACTGGGCCAAGGGCACCAAGGTCACCCTCAAGCTCCGGCTCAAGGACGTCGAGGGCGCCAAGGGCGTGTACGGCACCCAGTCCAAGGACGTGAGCTTCACCATCGGCCGGGCCCAGACCAGCGTCGCCGACCTCGCCGCCAAGAAGCTCACCGTCACCACCGACGGCCAGGTCAGCGCGGTCTACAAGATCTCCGGCGGCTCGCCCGAGCACATGACCTGGGGCGGCAAGATGGTGATCTCCGAGCAGTACACCCAGACCCGGATGAACTCGCAGACCGTCAACCTGGGCAGCGAGTACGACATCGCGGACGTGCCGCACGCCCAGCGCCTCAGCACCTCGGGCACCTTCATCCACGGCAACTACTGGTCCTCGCCGTCGATCTTCGGCGGCCAGAACACCAGCCACGGCTGCATCGGCCTCCGGGACGCCCAGGGCGCCCAGGACAGCGGTACGGACGGCTTCAAGTTCTACAAGTCCTCGATGGTCGGCGACGTGGTCGAGGTCGTGAACTCCGGCGACAAGACGGTCGCCCCGGACAACGGCCTGAACGGCTGGAACATGGGCTGGGCCGCCTGGAAGGCCGGCAGCGCCGTCTGACCCGGCCCCGCACCCCGACCGGCCGGACCCCGGTCGGAGGACCCACCGGTCGGAAAAACTCCTCGGGCGGACCGAACCTCGCGGTCCGCCCGAGGAGTAGGACGGGTGTGAAACGCGAGCAGAGACAGCGGCAGGACGACGAGTTCAGCGAGTTCGTCGCCGGGAGCGGTCGGCAACTGCTGCGGCTGGCCGAGCTGTTGACCGGCGACCCGGACCGGGCCAAGGACATCGTGCAGTCGGCGCTGGAGCGCGCCTACCTGCACTGGCACCGGATCACCGGGGACGACCCCACCGCGTACGTCCGCCGGATCGTGGTCAACCAGCACCGCGACTGGTGGCGCCGACTGCGCAACCACGAGCTGCCCGTCGAGCACACCCCCGACCGGCCGCTCTCCGACGACCTCGCCGAGCGGCAGGCCGAACGCGCCCTGCTGCACCAGGCGCTGGGCACCCTCACCCGCCGGGAGCGGACGGTCGTCGTGCTGCGGTACTACGGGGACCTCAGCGAGGCCGCCGTCGCGGCCGAACTGGGCATCGCCCAGGGCACGGTGAAGAGCACGCTGCACCGGGCCATGTCGAAGCTGCGCGCACTGCCCGAACTCGCCGACCGTTCCGGCGTGCCGGCGAGTCCCACGACGCACATCGAGGTGACGGTATGAGCTTCGAACACCGGCTCGGCGAACTGCTCAAGGACCAGGACCCGTACGCGACCGGGCCGGACCCGGTGCCGATCATCGCCGCCGCCCGACGGCGCCGGGCCAGGCGCAGAGCCGGGACCGCCGCGGCCGCGGTCGCGGTGGCGCTGGTCTGCGGGGCGACGGCGGTGACGGCCGGCAGCGCCCGGCACGTCGGGCAGGTCGCGGGCGAGGCGGGGGCGGCGTTCAGCCCCGTCGCCGTCCCGAGCCCCACGCCCACCGCCACGCCGAGCCCCACGGTCACCGCCACGCCGCTGCCGCTCTCGCCGGTACGGCAGGTCGGCCCGGGGCAGCGCATCGAGATGGCGGCCGGCGCCCGGATGTGGGTCAGCCCGTTCGAGAAGTGCGACAACTACCAGCCGGACGGCTCCGACTCCGGCACGGACTGCCGGGACGTGCGCAGCGACAACCTGGAGCACGACAGACCCGCCCTCTACGCCCAGTCGCACGGCGACCGCGACCGCTTCATCGTCGCGAGCTTCTACCTGGGCCCGGTCGCCCCGGCGAGGATCGTCGCGTTCACGGGGGGCAGGGCGACCGTCGCCACCCTGGTCAGCACCGTCGGAATGCAGCGGTGGATCGGCTACTACGTGGTGCTGCCGCCGCTGCCGGAGGCGGATCCGGCCGCCCACCGGCGTCCGGTGAGCCCGGCGATCGCGGCGTACGACTCCGAGGGCAGGCTCCTGGCGGAGCTGCCGGGCACCACCGCCGACGGCGCCGACGAGCGGGCCCCGCAGCAGCTGTGACCCGGTCCGCCCGCAGCTCTGCTCACAGCTCCGCTCACAGCTCCGCTCACCGCTTCGCGTAGTCCGCGAAGCCCTGCCAGTCGACGATCACGCAGGGCTCGTCACCGACGGTCCAGGCGTCGTGCCCGGGCGGGCAGAGCATGAAGTCGCCGGGGCCCACTTCGGCCTCCTGGCCGCCGTCCATGACGATCCTCATCCGGCCGGAGAGCACGTACCCGGCGTGGGCGGCCTGGCAGCTCTCGGTCCCGGCGATCGGCTTCACGTGCTTGGACCACTGCCAACCCGGTTCGAACACGGCCCGGCCCACCGGGCCGCCGTCCAGGTTGACCAGCCGCAGTTCCCCCGTGCCCTCCTCGAAGGGGCGGACTTCCTCGGGATCGTCGAAGTTCCGCTGGTAGAGACCGGACATGGCGCACTCCTCTCCCGCGAGGACCGCCCGGCCGCCAGTGGGTGGCCGGGCCGGCCCTGCTGGCCCTTCCAGTCTGCGCCCGGATCGGGGATCGGTCACGTTGGGTGGTCGATCCCGGGGCGGGGCCGGGCGGGCCGGGGCGGTCCGAGGGGCGGCCCGGGGCGGGAGGTCAGTCCCGGGTGCGGGCCACGCCGATCGGGCAGGAGGCGCCGGTACCGCCGAGACCGCAGTAGCCGTTGGGGTTCTTGGCCTCCGACAGGTACTGCTGGTGGTACGGCTCGGCCGGGAAGAACGGGCCGGCCGGGGCGATCTCGGTGGTGACCGGGCCGTAACCGAGCGCGGTCAGCGAGGGCTGGAAGGCGTCCCGGGTGGCCACCGCGGCCTCGGCCTGGGCGGGGGAGTGGGTGTAGACGGCGGAGCGGTACTGGGTGCCCACGTCGTTGCCCTGGCGGTTGCCCTGGGTCGGGTCGTGCGCCTCCCAGAAGGTCTTCAGCAGCCGCTCGTACGGGATCACCGCCGGGTCGTACACCACCCGGACCGCCTCGGTGTGCCCGGTCAGCCCGCTGCACACCTCCTCGTACGTCGGGTTCGGGGTGTGGCCGCCCTGGTAGCCGACCAGCGTCGTCCAGACGCCGGGCAGCCGCCAGAAGGCGCGCTCGGCGCCCCAGAAGCAGCCCAGCCCGAAGTCGGCCACCTCCAGCCCCTCCGGGTACGGGCCGGACAGCGGGTGCCCGAGCACGGTGTGCGGCTCGGTCAGGGTGAAGGCCGGGGTGGGCCGGCCGGGCAGCGCCTGGTCGGCGGGGACCAGCGAGGTCTTGTGGCGGTTGAACAGCACGGCCTGCTCCAGCGGGTCGGGAAACCTGGCGCAGTGTCCAACGCGGACGGCCGCTCCCGGATTCCGGGA
Organism: Kitasatospora sp. NPDC001225; assembly: GCF_053597855.1. Taxonomy (NCBI): domain Bacteria; kingdom Bacillati; phylum Actinomycetota; class Actinomycetes; order Kitasatosporales; family Streptomycetaceae; genus Kitasatospora; species Kitasatospora sp. NPDC001225. Next base: position 69,700 of record NZ_JBSFJC010000026.1, on the reverse strand, counting down.
GCGGCCGTCCGTTCCGGGCGGGGGCCGGGAAGGCCCGCCGCGCGGTTTTCGCATGGTGAACACGTGTGCGACCGGTGGAGGTCGCGGCGGCCCCGGGGGTTCGGCGCACCGGGGTTCCGGCCCGCCGTGCCCCCGCTCCGACCTGCGGGTTCGTCCCGGTTCCCGGTTCGTGCGGGCTTGGCGGCATTCGCACACTAGGCTCGGACCCATGACCGAGCACCAGCTTCCTCAGGGCTTCGAGACTCTCGCCATCCACGCGGGTCAGGAAGCAGACCCCCAGACCGGGGCTGTCGTCACGCCGATCTACCAGGTGTCCACCTACAAGCAGGACGGGGTGGGCGGCCTGCGGGGCGGCTACGAGTACAGCCGCAGCGCCAACCCGACCCGCACCGCGCTGGAGGAGTGCCTCGCGGCACTGGAGGGCGGCGCCCGCGGCCTCGCCTTCGCCTCCGGCCTGGCCGCCGAGGACACCCTGCTGCGGACCATCCTCAAGCCGGGCGACCACATCGTCATCCCCAACGACGCCTACGGCGGCACCTTCCGGCTGTTCGCCAAGGTGCTGACCCGCTGGGGCGTCGAGTTCTCCGTCGCCAACACCCAGGACCTGGCCACCGTCCGCGAGGCGCTGCGCCCCAACACCCGCGCGGTGTGGGTGGAGACCCCGTCCAACCCGCTGCTGGGCATCACCGACCTGGCCGCGCTCGCCGAGATCGCGCACGGCGCCGGCGCGCTGCTGGTGGTCGACAACACCTTCGCCAGCCCGTACCTCCAGCAGCCGATCGCGCTCGGCGCGGACGCGGTCGTGCACTCCACCACCAAGTACATGGGCGGCCATTCGGACGTGGTCGGCGGTGCGCTGGTGCTGGCCGAGGCGGGCCTCGGCGAGGAGGTCGCGTACCACCAGAACGCGATGGGCGCCGTCTCCGGCCCGTTCGACGCCTGGCTGGTGCTGCGCGGCATCAAGACGCTGGGTGTCCGGATGGACCGGCACAGCGCCAACGCGGAGAAGGTCGCCGAGCTGCTGGCGGGCCACCCGAAGGTCAGCCAGGTGCTCTACCCGGGCCTGCCCGAGCACCCCGGCCACGACATCGCGGCCAAGCAGATGAAGGCCTTCGGCGGCATGGTCTCGTTCCGGGTCGCCGGCGGCGAGGAGGCGGCCGTCGAGGTCTGCAACCGCGCGCAGCTGTTCACCCTCGGCGAGTCGCTCGGCGGCGTCGAGTCGCTGATCGAGCACCCGGGCCGGATGACCCACGCCTCGGTGGCCGGTTCGGCGCTGGAGGTGCCGTCCGACCTGGTGCGCGTCTCGGTCGGCATCGAGTCGATCGACGACCTGCTGGCCGACCTCAAGCAGGCGCTGGGCTGAGCCGGTTGGGGGCCTGAGGCCCCTCACTGCCCCTGCTGGTCCGCCGTGTACGACTCCATCGCGAGGTTGAAGCGGGCCAGCAGGGCGCAGAACGCGCGCTGTTCCTCCGGCGGCCAGCCGGCCACCAGGCGGCGGGTCAACTCGGCCCGGCCGTCCCGGACTTCGGTGAGCCGGCCGACGCCGTGCGAGGTGAGCGCGAGCCGTACGGCACGGCGGTCGGCCGGGTCCTGCACCCGGCCGACCAGCCCGGCCGCGACCAGCGGGGCGACCTGGCGGGTCACCGTGGAGGAGTCCACGCCCAGCGCCTCGGCCAGCGCCTTGACGTTGGCCGGCCCGTGCCGCTCCAGCCGGTCGAGCAGCAGATAGGCGGCCCGGTCCAGCACCCCGACCCCGCCGCCGCCGGAGGTCCGGACCTGTTCCATTCGGCGCGCGAACACCGCGAGCTGGTACTGGAGTTGGGTGTGCACGGGGTCGGTGCGGTCGGTGGCCTGGGGCGAGGTCGTCGTCATCGCGGCTCACGATCGTCGTGCGGTGAGAGAGACTCAGAAGCAGCAGCGTACGCGGGCCGGGCGGGCCCGGGAACAGGCCCGGCATGCCGGATTGCCTCTCCCCGTCCCCGTACCCTGGCGCCATGCACACCTGGCCGATCACCCTCGACGACGTCCGCGGCGCCCAGAAGATGCTCGCCGGGGTCGCCCGGGTGACCCCGATGGAGGGCAGCCGGCACCTCTCCGGGCTGATCGGCGCGCCGGTCCACCTGAAGTGCGAGAACCTCCAGCGCACCGGGTCCTTCAAGCTGCGCGGGGCGTACGTGCGGATCGCGGGACTCTCGCCGGTGCAGCGGGCCGGCGGGGTGGTGGCGGCGAGCGCGGGGAACCACGCCCAGGGGGTGGCGCTGGCGGCCGCGCTGCTGGGCGTGCGCTCCACGGTGTTCATGCCGGTCGCGGCGCCGCTGCCGAAGGTCGCGGCCACCCGGGAGTACGGCGCCGAGGTGCGGCTGCACGGGGCCACCGTGGACGAGGCCCTGCAGGCCGCGCAGCGGTACGCGGAGGCGACCGGCGCGGTGTTCATCCACCCCTTCGACCACTGGGACGTGGTCACCGGCCAGGCGACCGTCGGGCTGGAGATCCTGGAGCAGTGCCCGGAGGTGCGGACCATCCTGGTCGGGGTGGGCGGCGGCGGGCTGCTGGCCGGGATCGCGGCGGCGGTCAAGCCGCTGCGGCCGGACGTGCGGGTGGTCGGGGTGCAGGCGGCCGGCGCCGCCGCGTACCCGCCCTCGCTGGCGGCGGGGCGCCCGGTGTCGCTGGAGCACTTCGCCACCATGGCGGACGGGATCATGGTCGGGCGCCCCGGCGACATCCCGTTCGAGGTGGTCAACACGCTGGCGGACGGCGTCCGGACGGTCTCCGAGGACGCGCTGTCGCGGGCGCTGCTGCTCGGGCTGGAGCGGCTGAAGCTGGTGGTCGAGCCGGCCGGGGCGGCCCCGATCGCGGCGCTGCTGGAGCGGCCGGACTCCTTCGAGGGGCCGGTGGTGGCGGTGCTGTCCGGCGGCAACATCGACCCGCAGCTGATGCAGCGGGTGCTGCGGCACGGGCTGGCGGCGGCCGGGCGCTACCTGTCGCTGCGGGTGCGGCTGGCGGACAAGCCGGGCGCGCTGGCGGACCTGTTGGGCGTGCTGACCAGGGTGGACGCCAACGTGCTGGACGTGGCGCACGTGCGGACCGACCCGCGGCTGGGGCTGACCGAGGTCGAGGTGGACCTGCACCTGGAGACCAAGGGGCCGGAGCACTGCGCGCTGGTGGTCGGGGAGTTGCGGGACGCGGGGTACGTGGTGGTCGCCGGCTGAGCTCCCGCCCTTGACGCGATATATCGCGTGCTGGGAGACTCGCGATACATCGCGTTCGAGTCCCACGGGCCGAGAATCGAGTCGCCTGTGTGCCCAAATTCGGGGCAAAGTGGGACAGATCGCCCCATACGTCCGAGGAGATGAGGCAAGGCCATGGCGCCAGCCATCCAAGCCGAGAACCTGGTGAAGACCTTCGGCGACGTACGAGCCCTGGACGGCGTCAGCCTCGACGTCCCCGAGGGAACGGTGCTCGGGCTGCTCGGCCCGAACGGCGCCGGGAAGACCACCACCGTGCGGGTCCTCACCACCCTGCTCCGCCCCGACTCCGGCCGCGCGGTGGTCGCCGGGGTCGACGTGCTCAAGCACCCCAACCAGGTCCGCAGCCTGATCGGCCTGTCCGGCCAGTACGCGGCGGTCGACGAGTACCTGACCGGCTTCGAGAACCTCACCATGGTCGGCGAGCTGTACCAGATGAGCAACCGCGCCGCGAAGGCCCGCGCGCTGGAGCTGCTGGAGTGGTTCAGCCTCACCGAGGCCAAGGACCGCACCGCCAAGACCTACTCCGGCGGCATGCGCCGGCGCCTGGACCTCGCCGCCGCGCTGGTCGTCCGCCCGCCGGTGATGTTCCTGGACGAGCCGACCACCGGCCTCGACCCGCGCAACCGGCTCGCGCTCTGGGAGGTCATCGAGACGCTGGTCGAGCAGGGCACCACGCTGCTGCTCACCACCCAGTACCTGGAGGAGGCCGACCGGCTCGCCCACGACATCGCGGTGGTCAACCACGGCCGGGTGATCGCCCGCGGCACCGCCGACCAGCTCAAGGCGCAGATCGGCGGCGAGCGGATCGTGGTCGTGGTGCACGAGCCCGGCCTGGTCGGCGACGCGGTCGCCGCGCTGTCCCGCTACGCGCTGAGCGAGCCGACGGTGGAGAAGAACACCCGCCGGATCACCGTGCCGGTCAGCGGCGGCGCCCGGGTGCTCGCCGACGCGATCCGCGAACTCGACTCCCGCGGGATCGAGATGGACGACATCGGGCTGCGCCGCCCGACCCTGGACGACGTCTTCCTCACCCTCACCGGCCACGTCGCCGAGGAGCGGCCCGAGGAGGAGGACGGCGCCGACGCCAAGGCGCGCGGCCGGGGCAGGGGGAAGGGCGGCCCGGACGGCCCGGGCGGCCCGGGGCCGGACAAGCGGGCCGTCGCGGCCGGGAAGGAGAGCTGAGATGACCACCGCCACCGAGCACGCCATCGGACCGGCGATACCCAGGCAGCGCCGGGGGATAGCCGCCTCCCTGCACGACTCCTGGGTGGTCGCCAAGCGCAACCTGCGCCGGATGACCCGCATCCCGGAGATCGTGGTCTTCGGGCTGATGCAGCCGGTCATGTTCGTGCTGCTGTTCTCGTACGTGATGGGCGGGGCGATCAAGATCCCCGGCACCGACTCCAGCTCGGACACGTACATCCAGTACCTGATGGCCGGAATCTTCGCCCAGACCGTCACCTTCGCCGTCGCCGGCGCCTCGGCGGGCATCGCGGAGGACATGAGCAAGGGGCTGGTGGACCGGTTCCGCTCGCTGCCGATGGCCCGCTCCGCGGTGCTCGTCGGCCGCACCCTCGCGGACCTGTGCCAGACCGCGTTCACCCTGGTCGTGCTGGCGGTGGTCGCGCTGCTGGTCGGCTGGCGGATCCACGAGGGCGTGCTCAAGGCGCTCGGCGCCTTCGGCCTGCTGCTCCTGCTCGGCTACGCCTTCTCCTGGATCGGCGCGCTGATCGGTCTGTCGGTGCGCAGCCCCGAGGCGGCCACCTCGGCCGGGCTGATCTGGCTGTTCCCGCTGACCTTCGTGTCCAACGCCTTCGTGCCGGTCACCTCGATGCCGGGCTGGCTCCAGGGGATCGCGTACTGGAACCCGTTCAGCGCCACCGTGCAGGCCTGCCGGGTGCTGTTCGGCAACCAGGTCGGGCCGGTGGACAGCGCCTGGCCGATGCAGCACGCGGCGCTGGTGTCGGTGCTGTGGTCGATCGTGATCACCGCGGTGTTCTCCTGGCTGGCGGTGCGCAAGTACCGCTCCTCCACCGCCTGACCGGGTCCCGGGGCTGATCGGGCTCCTGGGTTGATCGGGCCCCGGAGCTGATCGGGTCCCGTGCCCGGCCCCGCCCGGAACGCCGGAGGGCGGCCGCGGAAGTCCCTGACTCCCGCGGCCGCCCCCGTGTCGTGGCGCGGCCGGATCAGCCGGCGTGCGGCACGACCTTGACGATCTTCACCATGGCCGGCTTGCCGTTCGGCAGCTCGTAGGTGGCCTCGTCACCGATCCGCTTGCCGTCGATCGCGCGGCCCAGCGGGGACTGCGGCGAGTAGACGTCCAGCTCGTCCGAGCCCGCGACCTCGCGGGAGGCGAGCAGGAACTCCATGAGGTCGTCCTCGTCGCCGTCGAAGGCGACCGTGACGACCATGCCCGGGGCCACCATGCCCGAGTCGGCCGGCGCCTCGCCGACCTTGGCGCGCTCCAGCAGCTGGGTGAGCTGACGGATCCGCAGCTCGTACTTGCCCTGCTCCTCCTTCGCCGCGTGGTAGCCGGCGTTCTCCTTGAGGTCCCCCTCCTCGCGCGCCGCCTCGATCTTCTGGGCGATCTCGATGCGCCAGGGCCCGGTCAGGTGGTCCAGCTCGGCCTTGAGCTGGTCGTAGCCGGCCTGAGTGAGCCAGGTCACGTTCTCACTGGTCTGGGTCACGGGTGCTCCTCGTAGGTGCTGGGGCTGTGCTGAGGGTGTGAGTCGTCAGCAGGGGTCGGTGGTGATATCGGTCTCAACTACAAAGCAACGCCCGCTCCCGTACCATCCGGTGCGGAAGGGGCGAAACCACGAGCCTAACAAGTCCTGCTGACAAGCGGGAGGGGCGTTTGCGCGCCATTGACGGCGGCGTTACGCCGAGGTGTACAGCAACCGGGTGCGGGACCCTCTACGGATGCCCGTTCTCCGGATCGAATATGCGCGCCGCCCCGGTCGGGGTGCGCTGTCCGGCCCGGGCGCGCCGCCCGCCCGGGGCGCGTTGCGCGCTCGGGGTGCGCTGTTCGATCGGGCTGCGCCACCCGGCGCGGGTGCGCTACTCGGCGGGGGTGCGCTACTTGGCGGGGGTGCAGCCCAGCAGCTCGGCGGTGGTGCCGCGCGAGGTGGTGCGCAGGGTGACCACCGCGTCGTAGCTGGAGCCGGCCGCCGGGACGGGGAAGTCGGCCACCCCGACCACCCCGTGGTCGTCGCCCTGCGAGCGGACCGTGCAGCTGCCGGCCTGCCCGCTGCTCTTGCGCACGGTGAGGTGCAGCTGGACCTCGGAGTCGGAGAGCACCTCGAAGGTCGGCACCGAGCCGTTGATCTTCGACTCGCGCAGCATGTAGGAGCCGCCCAGCCAGGCGATCAGGCCGAGGCCCAGCACGCCGCAGACCGCGCCGATCACCTTCAGGCGGCGGTCCGAGTCGCGGTCGCCGCCACGGCCGTAGCGCCCCTCGGGCGGTGCGGTGGCGGTGGTGTCTGCACTCATCGGACTCCGTCCTCTCCTGGGGGAGGGGCCGCCCGGGGTGGTGCGGGGGAATGCGACGCTCCTCCAGTCCGTCACTATAGGAGGGGCACGCCCGCGGCCGGTCCGGCGGGGGCAGGGCTCGGCCGCGCCGGCGACGATCCGCGGCCCGGCCCCGCGGCGACGCGGTCCCGGAGTGAGCGGTTCGTACGGTGGGCAGACCCGGACTTCGCGGAACGCCCGACAAGTGTGGAAGGAACGCAAGGCGTTGACTGAGCAGTTGCGACTGATGGCGGTGCACGCCCACCCGGACGACGAGTCCAGCAAGGGCGCGGCCACCATGGCCATGTACGTCGAGCAGGGCGTGGACGTGCTGGTGGCCACCTGCACGGGGGGCGAGCGCGGGTCGGTCCTCAACCCCAAGCTCCAGGGGGACCCGTACATCGAGGAGAACATCCACGAGGTGCGCCGCAAGGAGATGGACGAGGCGCGGGCGATCCTCGGCGTCGACCAGGCCTGGCTGGGCTTCGTCGACTCCGGGCTGCCCGAGGGGGACCCGCTGCCCCCGCTGCCCGAGGGCTGCTTCGCCCTCCAGGACGTCGAGGCGGCGGCGGAGCCGCTGGTCCGGCTGATCCGCGAGTTCAAGCCGCAGGTCATCACGACCTACGACGAGAACGGCGGCTACCCGCACCCGGACCACATCATGACCCACAAGATCACCATGCTGGCCTTCGACGCCGCGGGTGACCCGGACGCCTACCCGGAGGCCGGCGAGCCCTGGCAGCCGCTGAAGCTGTACTACAACCACGGCTTCCCGATGGGCCGCATCCGGGCCCTGCACGAGTACCTCACCGAGCACGGCCACGAGTCGCCGTACGGCGAGTGGATCGAGGGCTGGGAGAAGAGCGGCCGCAAGGAGCGCGAGATCACCACCCGGGTCCGCTGCGGCGACTGGTTCGAGACCCGCGACCGCGCGCTGATCGCCCACGCGACCCAGATCGACCCGGACGGCCCGTGGTTCCGCGTCCCGCTGGAGGTCCAGCGTGAGGTCTGGCCCACCGAGGACTACGAGCTCGCCCGTACCCTGGTCGACGTCGACCTGCCGGAGGACGACCTGTTCGCCGGCCTGCGCACCCCCACGCCGGCGGCCGAGGCCGCCGACACGCGCGACTGAACCACCCCCCGATGGCCCGGCTCCCCGTGAGCCGGGCCACCATAGAGATATGAGCGCCTCCGTGAACCTCGTCAATCTCGCCGCTGACCTCGCCGTCGACGACGCCAAGGTCACCCCCGGCCTCCTCGGCTTCGTCGTCTTCGCCGCCCTCGGCGTCGCGACCTGGTTCCTGGCCAAGTCGATGAACCGGCAGTTCAAGAAGGTCGACTTCGTCGAGGAGCCGGAGGGCCCGAAGGAGTGAGCCGTCGGCCGGTCCCCCGTGGGGGCCGGCCTTCTTCGGAACCGGCTGGGGCCCGTCTTCGGTGAGAGCCGTCCGCGGGCCCGCCTTCGGTGAAGCGTCCGCGGGGTCCGTCTTCGGTGAAGCCGTCCTGGCGGGCCGTCAGGCTTCGTAGGATCCCGAACCATGACGTGGTCGTGGCACACCGTGGTGCGCAGGGCGGGGTACGGAACGGCGGCGGCGGGGGTGCTGGCGGCCGCGCTGGCCGGGTCGGGGGACCCGGGGCCGCTGATCGTCGGCTCCGGCGCGGTGGCGGTGGTGGCCGGGCTGTTCCCGGTGCTCTGGGCCCCGGGGCGGGTCGGCGCGGTGGGCCCCTCGGTGCTGGCCGCCTGCGCGGTGTCGCTGCTGGTGACGGCCGGCTACCGGGGGCCGGCGTCCGGCGGCATCGAGTTGTGGTGGCTGCTGGAGGCCGTCGCGCTGCTCGTGCCGGTCGTCCCCGCGGTGCGCAGGCTGTCCCCGGCCGCCGCCTTCGGCCACGGCACGCTGCTGGTGGCGGCGGTGGCGCTGCTGCCGCTGCGGATCGCCCTCTGGGCCGAGCCGCCGGCCCCGCCCGTGGTGACCGTCAAGCTCTGCCTGGGCTCGGCCCTGCTGGCCTGCGTGGTGGTCGGGGTCGGCCGCTACCTGCGCTCGATGGACACCCGCGCGCGGGCGGCGGTGGTGGCCGAACGGCGGGCGCAGCGCCTGGACCTGGCCCGAGACCTGCACGACTTCGCCGCGCACGACGTCACCGGGGTGGTGGTGCTGGCCCAGGCCGCGCAGGTGCTGGCCCAGAAGGACCCGGGGCGGGTGGTCGAGCTGCTGGCGGGGATCGAGGCGGCCGGCCGGCAGGCACTGGTCACCATGGACCGGACCGTCCAGGTCTTCACGGCGGACGACGCCGATCCGGAGCCGCGCGGGTCCGGGGCGGTCGCGACGGCCGACCGGGGCGCGGGGCGGGCGGCGGTGGGAGGAGCCGGTGCGCGCAGTCTGCGCCGTGACCTGAGCGAACTGCCCGCGCTGGCCGAGCGGTTCACCCGCAGCGGTTCCGCGCGGGTGCGGCTGGAGGCCCCCGCGGAGGCCGAACTGGCGGCGGTGCCGGCGGCGATCAGCGGGCTCGGTTACCGGCTGGTGGTGGAGGCGCTGACGAACGTCCGACGGCACGCGCCCGGGGCCCGGGAGGTGGCGATCGAGGTCGGCCCGGACCGGTGCGGCGGGCGGCCGGCGTTGCGCGTCACGGTCACCGACGACGGGGCGCCGGACGGGGCCGGGGGCTCCGGCGGTGCGGACGGCGGCGTGGGTGGCACGGGCGGCGCGGGCGGTGTCGGCGTCGGGCTCGGCGGGGCCGAGCGGGAGGGCGGCGGCTTCGGCCTCGCGGGCCTGCGGGAGCGGGTGGAGGCGGCCGGCGGCGAGCTGACGGTCGGGCCGGGGCCGGAGGGCGGCTGGCGGGTCGACGCGGTGCTGCCGACGGAGGGTGTGGCGGGACTCGGGGGCTGATCGGGCGGGGTGGTTCCGTCGGGGCCGTTCGGAGGGCTGATTCGAGCCCGCTGACGGGTCCATCCAGGCCATTCGGCACATCCGGAGGCGCCGATTTCGGCGTTCTCGACGATCAAATGGGCCGATCGGCCGATGGCGACGCGCCTCGCGGGCGGGCAAGGATGTCGGTGCGGCGATCAGGGTGCGGGGTTCCCCTGGGCCGTCCCGATGCATGAACCCCGATCGGGGGATCAGTCTGTGATTCGCATTGCGATGTCCGCCGAGGATCTGGCTCGTGTACGAATTGCTGGGAATGTCGACCAGGAGATGGAGGCGGTGCTGGCACTGGAGGCGTGGCGGAGCGGCGGGGAGTTCTTCCGCCCCTGGCAGCGGGCCGTCCGCGGGCAATTGGCGCGGCAGCCGGTGCTGGCCGAGCGGCTGCGGCGCCTTTCGGGAGCCAACGGTGGTTTCCGGGACGTACTGCGGGTGTGGGCGAATGGCCGGATCGTGTCGTCCGGTCGCGGCGCCGAATCGGTGGTCCAGCGGGCCGACGTCGCGGCGGCGGTCCGCGAGTTCCACCGGGTGGCGCTGCAGCCCTGCTGGGCGGACGTCCGGTCCCGGCTGGAGGCGGAGCGGGACGCCCGCCGCCAGATCGCCGGCCGCGGCGGGGTGGACGCGCTGCTCGGCACGCTGCACCCGCGGATCCGCTGGACCGCCCCGGTGCTGGAGATCCCCGCCGAGCGGGACGTCGAACTCACCCTCGACGGGCGGGGGTTGCGGCTGGCCCCGTCGCTCTTCCTGCAGGGTGCCGGGGTGGTGCTCCGGCCCCGGCACGGGGAGCCCGAGGAGGCTCCGACGCTGCTCTTCGCGATGCGTCCCGACCGGATCGGCCTCCCCGTGCCCGTGGGGGCGCGGGAGGCGGCGGAGAGCGCGGGCCGGGGCGGGGAGGAGTCGCTGGCGGCCCTGGTCGGCCGGACCAGGGCCGCGGCCCTGCAGGCCCTGCTGGACGGCTGTACCACCGGCGAGTTGGCGGGGCGGCTCGGAGTGACGGCCTCGGCGGTCAGCCAGCACACCGCCGTGCTGAGGGCGTCCGGGCTGATCGACACCCGGCGCTGCGGCAACGGCGTGCTGCACACCGTCACCCCGCTGGGTCGGGCACTGCTGCGCGGCGAGGCCCCGTCGGGCGGGGAGGGGCGGCCCCTCGGCGGCGCGGCCCCGCGGTGGATCGGGGACCGTCGGCGGGCGCTGCGATGAGCGGCCGGTGCGGCCGGCGGCGGCCGAGCGGGCGGGCCCGCTCAGCCGCGCTCGGTCAGGCCCGACTCCCAGGCCCAGGTGGCGATGCCCACCCGGTTGCGGGCCTTCAACTTGCGCTGGAGGTTGGCCAGGTGGGTCTTGACGGTGCTCAGCGAGATGAACAGCTCGGCGCCGATGTCGGAGTTGGTCAGCCCCTCGGCGACCAGGACGGCGATCTCCTCCTCGCGGCTGGTCAGTGGCTCGACGGGGGAGCGGTCGACCCGGCGCGGGCCGGTGAAGCGGTGCAGCAGGCGGGTGGTGATCTGCGGGCTGATCAGCGAGTCGCCGACCACCGCCGAGCGGATCGCCTCGGCGAGCAGCGCGGGCCCCGAGTGCTTGAGCAGGAAGCCGCAGGCGCCGTTGCGCAGCGCGGTGTGCACGTACTCGTCGAGGTCGAAGGTGGTCACCACCACGACCTTCACCTCCGGGGTGATGCCGGCCAGCCGGCGGGTGACCTCCAGCCCGTCCAGCTCCGGCATCCGGATGTCGACCAGCAGGACGTCCGGCCGCAGGGTGCGGACGGCCTCCAGGGCCTCCAGGCCGTCCGCGGCCTCGGCCACGACCTCCATGTCGGGCTGGGCCGCCAGGATGTGCCGGAACCCCTGGCGGACGCTCGCCTGGTCGTCGGCGATCACGACACGCGTCTTCATGGCGTCATGATCGCACGGGCTTTCGGCGCCCCCGAAGTGAAGGCCGGGATTCCGCCTGGTATGCGCCGGATTCAGTTTCCGCTTAACACCGTTGTCACATGACGGGGAGTCCGGGAAGGATGGTTCCTGTCGGAACGGGGAGTCGGAGCTTCGAAGGTTCCGGCGGAAACCGGAATTCGGTTCAGCGGATATTCGAAAGGGGGCGGACGGCGAAGTGGACGCGAAATACGAGTCGTATGCGATAGCCGACCCGGTGTGGTACGACGCCCTGGAGCGGTGTGACGACCGGGCCTCCCGGTTCACACCGGGCGGGGGCGCGCTGCCCGAGGGCTGGCGCGGCCGCACCCAGGGTGTGTGGGAGGTGCTGGCGCCTTCCGGCGCCCCGCAGCTGCCGGAACAGGGCTGGAAGGTCCACGTCAGCGCCACGCCCGAATCCGCCGAGGAGACGATCGAGACGGCCTGGCGCGTCTGCCGCCGGCTCGGGCTGCCCTGGAAGTACCTGCGCAGCCGGCTGGTGGTCGCGGTGACGAACGCCAAGTACGCCGACCGGTCCGCCAGCGGCAAGGTCGTCACCGTCTACCCGAGGACGGCCGAGGAACTGGAGACCGTCCTCGCCGAGCTGGAGGGAGCGCTGGGCGGCCGCCCCGGTCCGTACGTCCTGTCCGACCTGCGGTGGAACCAGGGCCCGGTATCGGTGCGCTACGGGGGCTTCGCCCTGATGTGGTGCGAGCTGCCGGACGGCACCAGGGTGCCCGCGGTGAAGGACCCGGACGGCCGGCTGGTGCCGGACGCCCGGCGCCCGCGCTTCACCGTCCCGGAGTGGGCCTCCACCCCGGACTTCCTGGCCGCGCGGATCGCCGCGGCCGCCGACGACGCGGGAGCCGGCCTCGGCCGCTACCGGGTGGTCAAGGCGCTGCACTTCTCCAACGCCGGCGGGGTCTACCTCGCCGAGGACGAGGGCGGCCGACAGGTCGTCATCAAGGAGGCCCGCCCGCACGCCGGGCTGGACGCCTCGGAGACGGACGCGGTGGCCCGGCTGCTGGTCGAGCGGGACGCCCTGGAGCGGCTCGGCCACCTGCCGTTCGTGCCGGAGCTGTACGAGTACTTCACCAGCTGGGAGCACCACTACCTGGTGATGGAGTACATCCCCGGCGAGTCCTTCAGCGCCTGGCTGGGCCGGGAGTACCCGCTCACCCGGCACCGGCCGGACGCCCGGGCGCTGGCCGACTTCGCGGGGCTCGCGGTCACCCGGCTCGCGCTGGTCGAGGAGTGCGTCGCGGCGCTGCACCGGGAGGGGGTGGCCTTCGGGGACCTCCACCACCGCAACATCATGATCCGCCCGGACGGCACCGTCGCCCTGATCGACTTCGAACTCTCGACGCCGCTGGACACCCCGCGCCGACGCACCCTCGGGGCACCCGGCTTCACCGACCCGGAGATCACCGACGCCCGCGAGGCCGACCTGTTCGCGCTCGGCTGCTGCCAGCTCGCCGCCTTCGTCGCGCTGACCACGCTCACCAGGCGCAACCCGGCCGTCGTCGGCGGGCTGCTGGACCTCGTCGCGGAGTGCTTCCCGACGGTGCCCGCCGGCTTCGCCGAACGGATGACGGGGCGGCTCGCCCTCTCCCCGGCACTGCGCCCCCACCTCGGGGCCCGGCCCGCGGCCGGTGCCCGGGCGGAGCTCACCGCCGCGGCCCTGCTGCGCGGCATCGACGCGGCGGCGACCCCGGAGCGGGAGGACCGCCTCCACCCCGGCGACGTGGCCGGGCTGCGCCCCGGCGGCGCGCTCGGGCTGGCGTACGGTTCCTCCGGCGTGCTCCTCGCCCGGCACCTGGCCGGGGCCGCACCGGGCGGGGAACAGCTGGACTGGCTCGCCGCCGCCGTGCGGCGCGCCCCCGCGGACACGCCCGTCGGGCTGTACGACGGGTTGGCCGGAGCCGGCTGGCTGTTCCACCGGCTCGGGCACCCGGACGCCGCGAACGTGGTGGACCGGCTGCTGGCCGGCCCGCCGCCCTCCTCGCTCGGCCTGTACGGCGGCCTGACGGGCGTCGCCCAGCTGCTGCTGGAGGCCGGAGCGACGGACGAGGCGCTCGCCCTGGCCGCCAAGGCCGCCGGGCGGATCGGTGAGGCCGGGCTGCTGGACCGCCCGGGTCTGCTGCGCGGCTGGTCCGGACCGGCGGTGCTGTTCGCCCGCTGCGCCCGCCTCACCGGCGACACGGCCTGGGCCGAGGCCGCCGAACGCGCCGTCCGCTGCGACCTGCGGCACGGCCGGCTGGTCGACGACATGCTGCAGACGTACAGCTCGGGCCGGCTGCTGCCGTACCTGGCGGAGGGCTCGGCCGGAGTGGCGCTCGCCGTCCTGGCCCTGCCCGCCGCGCAGGCCGAAGCCCTCGACGCCGAGCGGGTGCTGGAGGCCGCGGCCCGGGCCGGCGCGGTCCGCGTGGTCGTCCAGGGCGGGCTGTTCAACGGCCGCGCCGGGCTCGCCTACACCCTGTTCCAGGTCGCCGCCCGCCTGCCGCGCTGGCGGGCCGAGGCGGAGGAGCAACTCCGGCTGGTGGACCTCCACCTGGCCCCCCATCAGGACGGCAGCGTCCTGCACGGGGACCAGCTGATCCGGCTCTCCACCGACCTGGCCACCGGCTCCGCCGGCGCCCTGCTGGCGCTGGCCGCCGCCAAGAGCCCCGGGCAGTGCCTGCTCCCTGGCGCCCACCCCGTCCACGGGTGGACGCCGGAGCGGGCCGAGCCCGGTACCCCGTCCCGGCGAGACGACGAGGGGAGGTGACTGTGATGGCCAACATCCTGGCGCTTCAGGAGCTCGACGAGGAGATCGTCGTCGACGCCCCGTTCAGCTCGGTCAGTGCGTTCAGCTGCTGATGTCCGTGGCCTGGTGCCGCGTTCCGGCGAGACGACGAGGGGAGGTGACTGTGATGGCCGACATTCTGGCGCTTCAGGAGCTCGACGAGGAGATCGTCGTCGACGCCCCGTTCAGCTCGCTCAGCTACTGGAGCTGCTGATCCCGGCAGCCCGGTGCCGTGTACCGGCGAGGCGGTGAGGAGGAGGTGATTGTGATGGCCGACATCCTGGCGCTTCAGGAGCTCGACGAGGAGATCGTCGTCGACGCCCCGTTCAGTTCGTACAGCGCGTTCAACTGCTGACCCCTGTGGCCCGGTGCCGCGTTCCGGCGAGACGGTGAGGAGGAGGTGATTGTGATGGCCGACATCCTGGCGCTTCAGGAGCTCGACGAGGAGATCGTCGTCGACGCCCCGTTCAGCTCGTACAGCGTGTTCAGCTGCTGACCCCCTGGGTCCGGCAGTACCGGGTGACAGAGAGGGGAAGGCCGCGGCACATGCGGCCTTCCCCGGCTCTGCATTCTGTTTACCGTTTTGGGGTGAGTTAACCGTGGCCGTGGCATCAGAACCGACTACCCGTCCGAGCGGACCGCTCGGCGCGCTGCGACTGTGCGTCGCCGAGGTACGGGCGTACCCGGGGCGGGTCATAGGTGTCGCGGTCGCCTGCGCGCTCACCGCCACCGGCGTGGGCGCCTGCCTGCTGCTGCTCGCGGCGGTCAGCGGCCCGTCCTACCCGGAGGGTTCGTCCGCCGCGGCGGCGGCCAAGGACGCGCAGAACCTGCTGGGCCTGCTGCTGACGATGCTGCTGATGTCGGCGGTGCTGGTGACGGGGTCGACGGTCGCGCTCTGGACCAACCAGCGGCTCGGGCAGTTCGCCGTGCTGCGCGCCCTCGGGGTGACGGCCGGCCGGCTGCGGGCCCTGGTCGTCGCGGACGTCGCGCTGGTCGCGCTGGCCCCCTCCGCCGTCGCCGCGGTGGCCGGGACGGTCCCGGTGGCCGGGTTCGGCCGGCGCCTGCTGATCGAGCGCGAGCTGTTCCCCGCCGCGGTCGACCTGCCCTCCGCCGGGCAGACCTGGGCGATCGCGATCGGCGCCTGCCTCGGCACCTGCGCGGTCGCGGTGCTGGCCGCGCTGGCCAGCGTGCTGGCGGCCGGCCGGGTCCAGCCGATCGACCTCCTCAAGGACCAGTCGCTGGCCCTGGCCCCGCCCCGCCGCAACGTCGGCCGGCTGGTGGCGGGCATCGCCATGGTCCTGATGCTCTGCGGGCCGCTCGTGGCCCTGATGGTCGTGATGGACCTGCCGCCGGTGCTCCAGGGCGCGCTGGTGATGGGCCTGGCCACGGCCGTCATCCCCACGCTCGCGGTGCTCGCGCCCTGGTTCGTGCCGCTGCTCGTCGGCCCCTGCTGCGCGGTGCTGCTGCTGCTCGACCGCAAGGCCGGCCGGATCGCCGCCGCGGGGCTGCGGGCCGCGCCCGCCCGGACGGCCGCGATCGCGGTGCCCGTCCTGCTGGCCGTCGGCACCGTGGTCTGCCTGCTCGGTTCGGGGGCCACCATCGGGGCCGCCGTGCAGCAGCAGACCGAGCAGGCGCTGCGGGCCGACGCGGTGGTGACGGCCGAGCCGGGCCACCAGCTGCCCGCCCGGCCCGCCGGCCTGCCCGGCGGGACGGCCGTCGCGCCGATCGCGACCAAGGTGACCGCGCCGCCCAGCTTCTACGACGACAAGCCCAAGCCCACCCGCGCCTGGGGCGTCGACGGGGCGGCCCTGCGGAGCGCCCTGGACCTCGGCGAACAGCAGGGCCGGCTGGACGAGTTGGCTCCCGGCACGTTCGCCGCGGGCAGCACCGAGGCCACCGCGCGCCACTGGAAGCTCGGCCAGGACGTCACCTTCACGCTCGCCGACGGACAGCAGGCGCAGCTGCGGCTCGTCGCCGTCTACCAGCGGGACCTGGCCTTCCCCTCGTACGTCCTCCCCGCCGACCTCGCCCTCGAACACACCCCGGCCCCGTACGCCGACCGGGTGCTGCTCCGCGGTGACCCGGGCGCCTGGGAGCTCCGGCCCGGCCAGCGGCTCGCCACGCGGGCCGACTACCTGGCCCACCTGCGGCCGCGCAACGTGCAGGACGACATGGCCTCCCGGCTGATCGTCGCCGTGGTGGGCGGGTACGCGCTGCTCGCCCTCGCCAACACCTGCGCCATCGCCCAGCGGGACCGCCGTTCCCAGCGCGCCCACCTGCGGGCCCTCGGCCTCGGCCGCGGGCAGCTGCTGCGCTGCGTGGTGTACGAGGTGCTGGCCTCGGCGCTGGTCGGGACGGTCCTGGCGGTGGCGACGGCCGGGATCTGCCTGGTGCCGCTGGCCCGGGCCGTCGGGCAGGGGGCGCTGCCCGCCCTGGACGTGCCGTGGACGGTCGGCGTCCTGGTCGGGGTGCTGGTCGCCACCGCCGTCCCGGCGGCGCTGGCGGCCCGTCCGCTGCGCGGCATCCGGCGACAGTTCGCGACGGGGTCGGCGTGAGCGCGGCGGCCGCCGGAGGGCTGGGGCGGTCGTTCTGGCTGCTCTACGGCGGCGAGTCCGCCTCGGCCCTGGGCACCGCCGCCTCGGTGATCGCCCTCCCGGTGGTCGCGCTGCGGGCCGGCGGTGACATCCGGCAGGCCGGACTGGCCGGTACGGCGCTCTCCGTCGGGGTGCTGCTGGCCCGGCTGCCGGCCGGCGTCCTCGCCGACCGCCGCGAGCGGCGGACGGTGCTGCTGACCGGCAACGCGGCCGGCGCACTCGTCCTGGCCGCGCTGGCCCTGTCGGCCTCCGGCGGCATGCCGCCGCTGTGGGCGGTGCTGGTCGCCGCCCTGCTGCTCGGCGCGGTGGGCAGCACCCTGGCACCCGTCGAGAACGTGGTGGTGCGGTGCTTCGTGCGGCCCGAGCACCTTCCCCGCGCGGTCGGCCTGCTGCAGAGCAGGACGGCCGTCGCGGCGATGGCCGGCCCGGTGGCCGGCGGTGCGCTGCTGGCCGTCCACCCGTCCTGGGTGTTCGCCGTCGACGCCGGCAGCTACCTGGCGGCCGTCTGCTGCGTGGCACTGCTGCCGAAGGGGAGGCGGGAGCGCCCCGGGGACGAGCCGGCCGCGCCCGGCGTCCGGGCCGCGCTGGCCGAAGGCGTCCGGTTCATCTGGCGGGTGCCCTTCCTGCGCTACGCGGTGGTCAACGCGGCCGTGCTCAACCTGGTGTTCAACGGGCTGCTGATCGTGGTGGTGGCCTCGGGCGGGGGCGCCGTGCACATCGGGGTGCTGACCGCGGCCCTGGGCACCGGCGGGCTGGCCGGATCGCTGCTCGCACCGGCGCTGGCCCGGCGGCTGCCGCCCGCCCGGGGCATCGCCCTCGGCACGGCCGTGGTCGCGCTCGCCCTGCCCGGCTTCACCCTGGCCCAGGGGCACTGGACGGCGGTCCTTCCGCTGGCCCTCGCCGCGGCCGCCGGGCCGGTGGTCACCGTGCTGATCGCGGTCACCCAGATGGAGGTGACCCCGCCGGGTCTGCAGGGCCGGGTGCACAGCGGCATCGGCTTCCTCGCCCAACTGGTCGCGCCCGCCGGGCCGACCCTCGCGGGCCTGTGCGCCCACGCGTTCGGACTGACCGGCACGGTGGCCGGCGCGGCCGTGGTCGTGGTGGTCCTCGCCGCGGTCGGGCTGGCCGCCACCGCGGGCCGGACCGGTGGTGGGCCCGCCGCCGGTCCGACCGGGGCCGGGGGTGCCCCGGAACGACGGAACGACAACCCCGCGGAGGCCGTCCATGGCTGACCTCGACCACCGGGCCGTGCCCCCCGGGCCGGCGGCGCCGAACCCCGTGCCGGCGGACCTGCACCTCACGCCGGCGGACCCGTACCGCTGGCTGGAGGAGGCGGACACCCCGCGCACCCGGGCCTGGCTCACCGAGCAGCGGCGCCTGCTGGCCGCCCGCCCGCAGCGCTCCGACGAGCCCGCCTGGGCCGCCCTGCTCGACCGGGTGGAACGGGAGACGCCCGACCGGACGCCCACCCCGCCCGCCGAGGCCGGCGGCCTGCTCTTCCGCCACGAACGCGGCCCGGACGGCGACGTCCTGACCGTCCGGCACCCCGACGGCACCCGTCGGACGCCCACCGAGGGCGTCGTCGGCCCCGGCGACCGGATCGCCGGCTGGCAGCCCGAGCCGCACGGCCGGTTCATCGCCGTCCAACTGCACCGGGACGGAGCCGAGAACGGCGGCCTGCACCTGCTCCCCACCCGCCCGGGCGACCGGCCCCACCACCTGCCCGACGCGGCCCCGTACGCCACCCTCGCCTTCACCGGCGAGGCGCTGGTGTACACCGCCGGCACCCGCACCGAGCACACCCTGGCGGCCCGCCACCCGGACGGCGGCCCGGCCCGTCGGCTCGCCCTGCCGGTGCCCGGCCCGGTCCGGCTCACCCTCCACGGCGGTCCCGGCGGGAACCTGCTGCTGCGCACCCGCCCGCAGCCGTCCGGCCCGGCGCGCTGGTGGGCCACCCGGTGGACCGGCCGGGCGGTGCCCGACTGGCAGCCGCTCGACCTCGACGGACGGCGGGTCACCGCCCTGGACCTGAACGAGACGGTCTGCTTCCTCGCCGCCGACGAGCTGCTCGCGCTGGACCTGGACGAGCTGGCCCGGGGCGCCACCGGGCGGCCCGCCGTGGTCGCGCCGCCCGCCGTCGGTGAACCGCCCGCCGTCGGTGAACCGCCCGCCGCCGGTGAAGCACAGGCGGGCCCGGTCACCGCCCTGCGGGTGCTCGGCCCCGGCCGGAGGCCCGGCCTGGCGCTGCTCCGCCGGCTGGGGACCACCCACCGGCTCGACCTGCACCGGCCGGGCGGTA
Organism: Kitasatospora sp. NPDC001225; assembly: GCF_053597855.1. Classification (NCBI taxonomy): domain Bacteria; kingdom Bacillati; phylum Actinomycetota; class Actinomycetes; order Kitasatosporales; family Streptomycetaceae; genus Kitasatospora; species Kitasatospora sp. NPDC001225. Next base: position 50,448 of record NZ_JBSFJC010000026.1, on the reverse strand, counting down.
TACCGGGTGGGGAACCCGGCGGGGCGCCGGTTGAGGTACCTGGCGGCGGCGCCACCGCACTGCACTGGCCCGCCCGGCTGCGCCTCGGCGCCACCCCGTACGACCGGCACGGGCGGGTCGGCGGGTCGGTCTGGCTGCTCGCCGACGACCCCCGGTACGGCACCTGGACCAGGAGCCTGGACGGCTCCGGCCCGGTCGAACCCCCCGAGCGCCGCGCCGCGCTGCGCACCCTCACCGCCATCGGCCGGGACGGCGCGCCCGTCCCGGTGACGGTCTGCGACCCCGGGCCGCGGGACCGCGGCCGTCCCGCGCCGACCCTGCTCACCGTCTACGGGGGCTTCGGCCTCCCGCTGGAACCCTCCTGGGACCCGGCCATGGAGGCCTGGCTGCGGGCCGGCGGCCGGATCGCCTGGGTGCACGCGCGCGGCGGCGGCGAGCTCGGCCCCGCCTGGGCGGCCGCCGGCCGGGGCCCCGGCAAGAGCGCCACCGTGGACGACTTCCGGGCCGCCGCCGCGATGCTGGTCGAACACGGCGAGGCCCCGGCCGGCGGGCTGGGCGCACTGGCCGCCAGCAACGGGGCGCTGGTGGTCGCCGCCGCGCTCACCCGGGAGCCCGGTCTGCTGTCCGCCGCGGTGTGCGTGGCCCCGCTCACCGACCTGGCCCGCTACCAGGTCGGCGGCCTCGGCCGGCTCTGGGCGGAGGAGTACGGCGATCCGGCCGACCCGCGGGCGCTGCGGGCGCTGCTCGACTACTCCCCGTACCACCGGGTGGTGCCCGGGACGGCCTACCCGGCGGTGCTGCTCGCCACCGGGGCGAACGACGCACGGGTGCCGCCCTGGCACGCCTGGAAGCTCTGCGCGGCGCTCGGACGGGCCTCCACCGGGGCGGCACCGGTCCTGCTCGACCACCACGACAGCGGCGGCCACCAGGGCCGTCCGGCCGCGGCCGGACGGGAGCTCGCGGTCCGCTCCCTCGCCCTGCTGGCCGCCGGCACCGGCCTGCTGCCACCCGCCGACCTGCCCGCCGGTCCGCCCGGCCCCCGGCCCAGACCGCAGTCCTGACCTCAGCCCGTGTCCAACCGAGGAGAGCACCACCGATGACCGAGCCCCAGTCCCTCGCGGGAGGCCCGTCCCGTCCCGGAGGCCCCCGGGCCGCCGCGAACCACGCCCCGGCCGCCGCGTCGGCCGTCGACCTGACCAAGGTGCACGGGTCGGGCGACGCCCGGGTGGTGGCACTGGAGCGGGTCTCGGTGTCCTTCCGGGAGGGGGAGTTCGCGGCGATCATGGGCCCGTCCGGCTCCGGCAAGTCCACCCTGCTCCAGTGCCTCGCCGGACTGGAGTCCTGCACCTCGGGCGCCGCCCGGATCGGCGACACGGACCTCACCCGGCTGAGCGACGGCCAGCTGACCAGGCTCCGCCGCGACCACGTGGGCTTCGTCTTCCAGGCCTTCCACCTGATCCCCACCCTGACGGTGTCGGAGAACATCGCCCTGCCGCTGACGCTGGCCGGCCGCACCCCCGACCGGCAGTGGCTGGACACCCTGGTCGAGGCGGCCGGCCTCGGCGCCCGGCTCGGCCACCGCCCGGCCCAGCTCTCCGGCGGCCAGCAGCAGCGCGTCGCCTGCGTCCGGGCGCTGGCCGGCCGGCCCCGGATCGTCTTCGCCGACGAACCGACCGGCAACCTGGACTCCCGCTCCGCCGCCGAGATCCTCGCGCTGCTGCGCCGGTGCGTCCGGGAACTCGGCCAGACCGTCGTGATGGTCACCCACGACCCGGTGGCGGCCTCGTACGCCGACCGCGTCGTCTTCCTCGCCGACGGCCGCATCGTCGACGAACTCCTCGGCCCGACCCCCGACCAGGTGCTCGGGCGGATGCGCACCTTCGACGCCAACCTCGGCATCAGCTACTGGTCCGGACCGGCCTGACCTGCCGCGCGCCGACCGCCGGATGCGCGAGGATGGGGGGCATGCCGAACCGTCTCGCGGACGCGACCTCGCCGTACCTGCTCCAGCACGCCGACAACCCCGTGGACTGGTGGCCCTGGACGCCGGAGGCCTTCGACGAGGCGCGGCGCCGCGGTGTGCCCGTTCTGCTGTCGGTCGGTTACGCCGCGTGTCACTGGTGTCATGTCATGGCTCACGAGAGCTTCGAGGACGCCGGGCTCGCCGAGTACCTCAATGAGCGGTTCGTCGCGGTCAAGGTGGACCGGGAGGAGCGGCCGGACGTCGACGCCGTGTACATGGAGGCGGTGCAGGCCGCGACCGGGCAGGGCGGGTGGCCGATGACGGTGTTCCTCACGCCCGACAAGGAGCCGTTCTACTTCGGCACCTACTTCCCGCCGCAGCCCCGGCACGGGATGCCGTCCTTCCGGCAGGTGCTGGAGGGTGTGGAGGCCGCCTGGCGGGACCGGCGGGAGGAGGTCGGTGAGGTCGCCGGACGGATCCGGGCCGATCTCGCCCAGCGGGCCGCCGTGTACTCGGCCGGTGCCCACAACCCGCCCGGCGAGGCGGATCTGCACCAGGCGCTGGTGGCCCTCAGCCGGGACTTCGACCAGAGCCGTGGCGGCTTCGGCGGCGCGCCGAAGTTCCCGCCGGCCATGGTGCTGGAGTTCCTGCTGCGCCACCACGCCCGGACCGGCTCGGAGGCGGCCCTGGAGATGGCCGTCCGCACCGGTGAGGCGATGGCCCGCGGCGGCATCCACGACCAGCTCGGCGGCGGCTTCGCCCGGTACGCGGTGGACGCCGGCTGGGTGGTGCCGCACTTCGAGAAGATGCTGTACGACAACGCCCTGCTGCTGCGCGCCTACCTGCACCTGTGGCGGGCCACCGGATCGGCCCTGGCCCGCCGGGTCGCGCTCTCCACGGCGGACTTCCTGCTGCGCGAACTCCGCACGCCCGAGGGTGCGTTCGCCTCGGCCCTGGACGCCGACAGCCTGGACGAGGAGACCGGGCAGTCCGCCGAGGGCGCGTACTACGTGTGGGAGCCCGGCCAGCTGGTCGACCTGCTCGGCCCCGCCGACGCGGCCACCGCCGCCCGGCTGTTCACCGTCACCGCCGAGGGCACCTTCGAACACGGCACCTCGGTGCTCCAACTCCTCGCCGACCCCGAGGACTTCGCCGAGTACGAGACGATCCGGGCGCGGCTGGCCGAGGCCCGGGCGGCCCGCCCCGCCCCGGCCCGGGACGACAAGGTGGTCGCCGCCTGGAACGGCCTGGCCGTCGCCGCGCTCGCCGAGACCGGCGCGCTGCTGGACCGCCCCGACCTGGTCGAGGCCGCCGAACGCGCCGCCGACCTGCTGCTGGCCGTCCACCTCACCCCCGACGGCCGGCTGCTGCGCACCTCCCGGGACGGCCGGGCCGGTGCCAACGCCGGCGTGCTGGAGGACTACGCGGACACCGCCGAGGGCTTCCTCGCGCTGTACGCCGTCACCGGCGACGCCTCCTGGCTGCAGCTGGCGGGCGGCCTGCTCGACACCGTGCTCAAGCACTTCACCGACGAGGCCTCCGGCGCGCTGTACGACACCGCCGACGACGCCGAGGAGCTGATCCGCCGCCCGCAGGACCCGACCGACAACGCCACCCCGTCCGGCTGGACGGCCGCCGCCGGCGCCCTGCTCACGTACGCCGCGTACACCGGCTCCGACCGGCACCGCACGGCCGCCGAACGGGCCCTCGGTGTGGTCGGCGCCCTCGCCGGCCGGGCGCCGCGGTTCATCGGCTGGGGCCTCGCCGTCGCCGAGGCGCTGCTCGACGGGCCGCGCGAGGTCGCCGTGGTCGGCCCGGACGGCGACCCGGCCACGGCGGCGCTGCGACGGGCCGCGCTGCTCGGGACGGCGCCGGGAGCTGTGGTCGCGGTCGGCGCGCCCGGGGAGCCCGAGGTGCCGCTGCTGGCCGACCGGCCGCTGGTCGGCGGCGCCCCCGCGGCGTACGTCTGCCGGCACTTCGCCTGCGACGCCCCGACCACCGATCCGGCGGAACTGGCCGGGAAGCTGGGCGTGGCGGTCGAGTAGCGGGCGCCCCGGCGGGGGCGGGCAAGCCGTCGACGGTGGGGCGGGCAGGGGTTCGACGGCGGTCGGATAATCGTTGGCGAGCGGGGTCCGGCCAGGGCCACCATGGGCCATGGCCTGGACTTTCAGCACCTCCCTCGACGAGTTCCGCGACCAGGCGGGCGCCTTCCTGGCCGCCCGCCCCGCCGAGAACACCGTCCTGCTCACCATCGCGCACCGGCTGGCCGAGTCCGGCCTGACGGTGTTCGGCGAGCCGCCGGTCTTCGGCTGGTGGCGGGCCGAGCAGGGAGGTCCGGTCGCGGGCGCCTTCCTCCAGACGCCGCCGTTCGCCCCCCGGCTCTCCTTCATGCCGCCGGCCGCGGCCGCCGAGCTGGCGACCGGCCTGGCCGCCGCCGGAGCCGGCTTCACCGCGGTGACCGGGGTCGGCGGGGGAGCCGAAGCGGTCCGCGCCTTCGCCGCCGCCTGGACGGCGGCCACCGGCACCGAACAGTCCGTCCGCGTCGACGAACGGCTCTACCGGCTCGGCGAGTTGACCGACCCGCCGCGCCCGCCCGCAGGCCGCCACCGGCTGGCCGAACCGGCCGACCGCGAACTGGCGATCCGCTGGTACCAGGAGTTCCTGGCCGAGGTCGAGGTCGAACTCCCCGACGTCCCAAGGGCGGTGGACGAGCGGACCGCGAACGGCTGCCTGCACCTGTGGGAGGACGACGGCCGCCCGGCCGCCCTGGCCGGCAGCAGCCCGGTGCTCGCCGGCATGTCCCGCATCGGCCCGGTCTACACCCCCGCCGAAAGCCGCGGCCACGGCTACGGCACCGCCGTCACCGCCGCCGTCTCGGCCCACCTCCTCGCCCACGGCGCCACCGAGGTCCTGCTCTACACCGACCTCGCCAACCCGACCAGCAACTCCATCTACCAGCAGATCGGCTATCTGCCGGTGGAGGACTCCCTGATCGTGGACTTCCGGCCCCGGTAACGGAGTTACGCGTCCCTGGTCAGATGCACACCCGCCACCCCGGCCACCTTCGTGCCGAAGGGATCGGTGGCGGCCGCCGCGGTGGCGGGCGCGGGCAACCGGTCGGCGCCGAGGTACGTCTGCGCGCAGGTGAGAAGGTTGCCGCCGGCCGACTTCATGTCGCCGGCGAGCCCGTCCAGCAGCGACTTCCAGGCGGTGCCGCACCCCTGCAGCGCCGCCCCGCTCTGCCACCCCGCCAGCCCCCCGGCCGCCTTGTCGCCTGGCTCCGCGAGCTTCGCCGTCTCCTCCGGAACCTTCCCGGCCACCGCCAGCGCGTTGTTCCCGGCGGCGGTCAACTCGCCTGGTTTGACAGTGAATCCCTTGCCGTCACCCATCGCTCTTCCCCCAATGCCGCTGTGGCAGACGTGGGTTATGGTAGCGGTGAGTATCGGGGGGAGCACTCATGGCTGATCCGGATCAGCGGGCCGGCGCGGGCCGACTCGACTTCGCGAGCCTGAAGAACGCCAGACCGGGGGACCTCCACGCGGCCGGCGACGCGTACGACGCACTCCACAAGGCGTTCGCGCAGCACACCGCCGACTGGAAGCGCGGCACCACCGACCGGGTCCACGGGTCGGGCTGGAGCGGACCGGCCGCCGACGCCGCGATCCCCTCACTGGACGGCACGACCACCCAACTGCACGCCGCCGAAACCGAACTGGCCGCACTCGGCCAGACCCTGCGGGACTACGCCGACCTCTTCGGACTCGCCCAGTCGAAACTCCGGCAGGCCGTCGTCGACGCCGGTGCCAAGGGCCTGACCGTCAGCGACAACGGCACGGTGAGCTGGCCCGCGCCCACCGGCCCGGTGGACGCGAACTGGGAGACCAAGCAGAAGGCGGCGGCCGAGGAGATCGCCAAGCGGATCACCGCCGCCCTCACCGAGGCCGGCACGGCCGACCAGACCCTCGCCGGGCTGCTCAGGGGCTTCACCCAGCACGCCACCAGCAAGTCGGGCCTGACCCTCGCGGTCGCCGAGGCCGACCAGCGGACGGCGAACGGGTCGGGAGCCCCGTACCTGAGGGACATGCCGGCCGTGGGAGCGCCGCCCACCGAGGTCAACAGCTGGTGGAACGGCCTCGACCCGGCGGGCCGGCAGTGGTTCATCGACCACCACCCGGAGAAGGTCGGGAACCTGGACGGGATCCCGGCGGACGTGCGGGACCAGGTCAACCGGAGCTACCTGGACAAGCGGCTGAGCGAGCTCAAGGGCAAGCAGCGGACGAAGGAAGAGGAGGCGGAGCTCAAGAAGCTGCAGCCCATCTGGGACCGCCTCGATCAGGACGGCGGGGCGACGGACGGTCGTCCCCGCACGTATCTGATCGGTATCGGTGCCGAAGGCCAGGGACGCGCGATCCTCTCCTACGGGAACCCGGACACCGCCACCGACATCGCCGCCTATGTTCCCGGCGTCACCACGGATCCCAGTTCTCTCGGCCCGGCCAAGCACGGGGACACGCCGGGCACCAACGAGTCGGAGAACGCGCTGAACGTCTGGCGCGAGGCCAACAAGAAGGTCAAGCCCGGCGGTTCGGTGGCCTCGATCGTCTGGCTGGGCTACGACCCGCCCGGCGAGGACCTGAACGCGGCCGACCCGAAGGCGGCGGTCAAGGGCGCACCCGACTACGCGAGGTTCGTCACCGGGCTCCGGACGACCAACAGCAGCGGCCAGTGCCCGCACATCACCTCGATCGGACACAGCTACGGCTCGGTCGTGGTCGGACTGGCGACGAAGGCGGCCACGCACCAGGGGAACTACACGCCACCGGATGATGTGGTGTTCATCGGAAGCCCCGGCACCGGTGTGGATCGCGCCTCGGAGCTCCGGCTGCCCGGGCACGTCTGGGCCGGTGCGGCGGACAACGACGTCGTCACCCACGCCTCGTCGCCCCGAGGTCTCGTCCCGTGGCCCCTCGGCGCTCACCCGGACGAGAACTGGTACGGACGGGATCCGGCGAGCGAGTCCTTCGGTGGCAAGCGCTTCACGGTCTCCGAGTACAGCCAGGGGGCGAACCTCGTGGGTGCGCACACCAAGTACCTCACCCCGGAGTTCGGTGGCCCCTCGCTGGGCAACATCGCCTCCATCGTCACGGGCAAGGGCGGCGACGTCCATGTGACGGGTGGCCGATGAGGGCCCGCTGGAAGCTGGTCGGATCGGTCGTGCTGGCCTTCGCCGTCGTGGTGACCGCCTGTTCGGTGCTGTTCTTCAACGGGTACGGACCGCTGGCGTTGGCCGATCGGCGGTCGCGGCTGTCACCCGGAGCGGCGAAGGTGCGGATCGACCATGCCCTGCGCACCACGATGGGGGCGGTCTCTCCGTCGTTGGCCTTCGCGGGTGCCTATTTCGAGGTGCGCAGGGAACGGGACCGCTGGGACGGCGAGCCGAGCATGGTGTCGGCGGTCACCGAGGTCGTCGTCGGTCGGACCGCGGTCGCGAGTACGAGGCTGCCGGCCCTGATGGACCAGGTGACTCAGGCCTGGCAGGGACTCGGAAGCACCGTGGTCCATCGGTCGAACCCCTCCGACGAGATCCAGTCCTTGCACGGGGTCGGGGAAGCGGGCGGCGAGACGTTCCTCCTGTTCCTTGCGGCGGCACAGCCGGACTCGACGTACCGGGTGAAGTTCCTGGTGGAGGCCTACGGGGTGCTGTACCAGCCCGCCCACGAATACGAGCCGGTGTCCCCACTCGCCAGGACATCGCTCGCCACGATGGGCGACCCCGTCGACGACCCGTACTGGTCGCACTGACCCCCCACCCCCTCACTCCCAGTCCCACCGGATCCCCAGGAGGCACGGCCGTACCGCCGTCGCCACCAGGTGGACGCAGTGGTGCCCGTCGAGGGTGAGTTCCTCGGTCTCGTACGGGGCGGCGCCCGGCGAGTGCAGGGCGAAGCGGTGGCAGCGGACGGGGAGGGCGGCGGGGTGGAAGGTGACCTGGAGGACGTACTGGCCGGCGCCGGAGTTGAAGCCGCGGACGTATTCGCAGCTGGGGTCGGGGGAGGGGGCGTCGTCGAAGCCGTAGCCGAGCAGGTGGGTGTCGCCGGCGCGTAGGCGGCGGTCGAGGAGGAGTTCGGCGGCGAGCAGGTGGTGGGCCTGGTCGCGGCGGATGCGGCCGGGGCGGCAGTTCTCCTCGGCGCGGACGCCGACGCGGGTGATGTCGCTGCCCGGGTCGCCCTGGTAGAGGGCGAGGTAGCGGTCGATGCCGTCGCGGTGGGCGCGCAGGGCGTGCTGGGAGTCGCGGCGGGCGAGTTGGCGGTCGGGGCCGACGCGGATGCGTTCGATGTGGGTGATGGTGTGCAGTCCGGTGTCGCGCGGGCCGGCGAGGGTGGCGAGCAGGTCGTCGACGGCGACGGCGGGGGAGATGAGGTCGCGGTAGGGGCGGACGGGCGGGCCGGCGGGGGCGGGGCCGGCGGCGCGGCGGGGGCCGAGCAGCCGGGTGAGGGAGTGCTCGGGCAGGTCGAGGACCTCTTCCAGGGCGGCGACGGCGCGCAGTGACTCGGTGCGTTCGGGGCGGCGGCGGCCCTGCTGCCAGTAACTGAGGCTGGTGAGGCCGACGGTGACGCCGCGCAGGGCGAGGTGGCGGCGGATGCGGTGGAGGGCGAGGCCCCGGGCGGAGATCGCGGTGCGCAGGGCGAGGTGGAAGGGGCCGGTGCGCAGGGCGGCGGCGAGGTCGGCTGGGTCGCTCTTGTGGATGGCGGCCTCCTGGGGGACGGGCGGACCGGCGTGCGGGCGGCTCGGACGGAGCGGCGTTTGACCGTGAATATTCACATCGGTGCGGTGGTTTGTCACCGGTCCGGGCCTGCTGCGCGGTGGTTCTCCGGGCGCCGTTCACATCCGCGTCCGCCCGTTCACACCTCAGTCGGGCCCCGCGGAGGGCCGTTGACCTGTCCCTGACGAGGCGCGATGCTCGGGGCGCGATCCGGACCGCGCCCCCACACAGCACCTCGCTCCACTCGTGCAAGGAGGCTTTCCCGCCATGCCAGTTCCACGAATACGGCTGCGCCGCGCGGTCTCGCTGCTCGCCCTCGGCGTGCTGGGCCCGGCGCTCACCGCCGCGGTGGCGGCGCCCGCGATCGCCGCCCCGGCCGGGCAGCCGGCCCCGTACCAGGCCCAGGCCCAGGCCCAGTACCAGGACCAGGACCGGACCCAGGCCCAGACTCAGGCCGAGGCCCAGGACCGGGCCGCGCACCAGGTCCGCCAGGCCGCCGCGCCCGGCAGCACGGCCGACCTGGCCGGCACCTTCAAGAAGCTCAACATCACCATGCAGCAGCAACAGCAGACCAACTGGTGCTGGGCGGCGAGCGGGAACACCATCGCCACCTGGTTCGGCTACAACTACAGCCAGAACCAGTTCTGCAACGCCGCGTTCGGCCGCTCCGCCAACTCCAGCTGCCCCAACAGCCAGGCCACGCTGGGCGACGTGCAGAACGGGCTGAACTGGGTCGGCATCAACCCGGGCTCGTACGTCAACGGGTACCTGAACTACGGCACCGTGCAGTCCGAGGTGAACGCGGACCGCCCGATCGAGACGCGCATCCAGTGGAGTTCGGGCGGCGGCCACATGCACGTCCTGTACGGCTACGACACGTCGAGCAACTGGGTCTACTGGGGCGATCCGTGGCCCTCCAACTACCGCTACAACTGGGCGGACTACGGGTACTACGTGAACAACAACACGTTCTCGTGGACCCACTCCCTGTACCGGATCGGCGCGTGAGGGCGGCCATGACCGAGACCAAGAACCGCCGTCGGGCCGCCACCGCGACCGCCACCGCCCTGCTCGCCGCCGGCCTCGCGCTGGCGCTCGCCCCGGCCGCGCACGCGGACTCCCCGTCCGCCCCGGCCCCGGTGCCCGCCGCCGAGCTGGCGCAGGCCCGCGGCGCGGTCCAGGACCCGGCCGTCCTCGACAAGGTCGGCCACTTCTTCGCCCGCAAGGGCGTCCCGCCGACCCGGCAGCTGACCATCGGCGCCGCCGAGGAGGCCCGGGCGGCGGGCGAGGCCGCGCCGCGGCTGGTCGGCGACACCGTGCCGGTGTACGTCCTGGACCCCGGCTTCGTGGCCGGTACCCCCGGCGCACCGGTGGCGACGCCGGAGTTCACCGCCAGCAAGGTGGTCGCGGCGGACGGGCAGAGCGCCTCGGTCTGGACCGTCCGACAGGGCGGCGGCTGGAAGGTGGTGAACATCGCCTCGGGCGGTGACGAGAGCGACTACGCGGCGAAGGCGGCGGGCAGCGGCGGAGGCACCGCCTTCCGCGAGCCGCAGGTCAACGCCTGGTACGTGCTGCGTGACGGCCGGGTGCTGCCGCTGGACGACGAGGCGCGGCGCTCGGTGGGCGCGGGCGGGGTCACGCTGGCCGCGTACCAGCAGCTGGTGCACCAGCGGTACGGGGACAAGCTGCCCGGCTCGGCGTACGACCGGGCGGGCAAGGGCGGCGGCTACGAGGCGGACGCCGCGCCGGAACTCGCGGCCGCGCCGCGGTCCGGGACGGCACCGCAGCCCGGGGAGGGCCCGCAACTCGCGGTCGCACCGCGACCCGCGGGCGGCGGTTCGGCACTGCCGGCCGTGACGGCGGCGGCCGCCCTGGGGGCCACCGCCCTGGTGGGCGCGGGTGCCGTGCTGCGGCGGAGGGGCGTCCGCCGCGGCTGACGGCGGGCGGGGTCGCGAGAGGTTCACAGAGGCGCTCGGCCGGGTTCTCCCGGCCGGGCGCCTTGCCGTGGTCACGTTCCGTGATGTGTCCTGGAAGTGCTGCTTCCGCACAAGGAATTGACGCAACGTTGATCTGTCGTTCGCCGCCTGGGGGCGGTTGGCCATGACTGACGGTAGATACGATGTGGCAATCGGTCAGTGCTGGCCGACGCGTGCCGAGAGCGGAGAAGAGGTGGGGCGGCGGGAGCCGACCACGAGCCCGGCACCGGGAAAGGGGACCGAGGTGGCCGACGCGGACGACAAGCAGATGAGCTCCCAGGTGTGGGGCTCGGCGGTGGTGGTGGGCTCTGCGCTGGCCGTGGTGGCGGCCTATCTGATCAAGGGTGCCCCACTGGTCCTGGCGGTCGCCGGGGTGGAGACCCTGCTGCTGATGGTCTACGTCGCCCGCCGCTGGCGCGCGATGCGCGGCGGGCCGGCCCCGGTGCGGCACCGTCCGCGCCGCGGCATCCCGGACGCCGCGCACTGCGAGCGCTGCCGCCGGGCCCGCGAGGCGTTGGACGCCCGGCAGGCGCGGGGCCGTGCGGTCGGCGCGGTGCGGTGGCCCGAGCCCGAGGCGCTCCCGGCGCCGGCCTGGCCGCCGCGCGAGCCCCACCGGGAGTCGCACGGGGAGCAGCACCACGCGCACGGCGGGCAGCAGCACCACGGGTACGGCGAGCAGCACCACGCGCACGGGCCGCTGCAGGATCCGGGCCCGCAGCCGGAGGCCGGCGCGGCCGACCACGCGGCCTACCCGCGCCGCCCGCAGCTCCGGGCCCCGTACGAGCGGCCCTGGACGGCGGAACGGGCGGCCGTCCGGTCCGTGGACCGTTCGACCGCCCGTCGGGGTGCGCCGGGATCGACCGGCCGTGCCGTACGCCACCAGTGATCACCCGACCGTGCCGTACGCCACCGGTGGCCGACCGGCCGTGGCGTACGGCATCGGTGTTCACCCGGTCATGCCGTACGGCACCGGTGGTCACCCGGTGGTGCTGTAGGCCACCAGCGAGACGCCGACGTACTGGACGATGAACGCCCCCAGGGTGAAGGCGTGGAACACCTCGTGGAACCCGAACCAGCGCGGTGAGGGGTTGGGCCGCTTGAGCCCGTACACCACGCCGCCGATGCTGTAGAGCACCCCGCCGACGATCATCAGCACCAGGACGGCGACCCCGCCGGCGCGCAGGAAGTCCGGCAGGAAGAAGGCGGCGGCCCAGCCCAGCGCGAGGTACACCGGTGTGTACAGCCAGCGCGGCGCGCCGACCCAGAACACCCGGAACGCGATCCCGGCCAGCGCGCCGCCCCAGGCCACCCAGAGCAGGACCTGCTGGTCGGCGCCCTTGAGCAGCAGCATCGTGAACGGCGTGTAGGTGCCCGCGATGATCAGGAAGATGTTCGCGTGGTCCAGTCGGCGCAGCACGGCGTCCCCGCGCGGCCCCCAGTTGAAGCGGTGGTACACCGCGCTGACCCCGAACAGCAGCCAGGCGCTGACCGAGTAGATCGCGCAGGCGATCTTGGCGGGGGTGGAGTCGGCCAGGCAGATCAGCACGATCCCGGCGGCCACCGTGGCGGGGAACATTCCGGCGTGCAGCCAGCCGCGCCACTTCGGCTTGCTCTCCGTGAGTGCACTCTCCGCGAGCGCAGCAGCAGTCATGCGCAGCATGCTACCCGCTACCTACGGCTCCGTAGGTTACTCACGCGTAGGAAGTGGCGATCGTCACTCTTAGACGTTTTGGAGTATTTGGAGTGTGGCGCCGCGCACTCCGTCGCGGGGTCGGTCGACATGTTACCGATGAGTAATCATACTGGCTGTAGTAAAGGGTGCGTCAATTTCGACGCTTCGCCGCGTTCCGGCCTTGAGTCCGGAGCTACGCTGCAAGCACCCTCAGACCCCCGCGACGCCATCTCCACGCCGAGATGGCGTGAAACGGAGCGATCGTGTCGTACGAGATCTCTGCTCTCAGCGCATCCGCGCCCACCCGCCACAAGCAGCTGCTCGCTTGGGTGAGCGAGATCGCCGAGCTCACCCAGCCGGACCGCATCGAGTGGTGCGACGGTTCCGACGAGGAGTACCAGCGCCTCGCGGACCTGCTGGTGGCGCAGGGCACCTTCAAGAAGCTCAACGAGGAGAAGCGCCCCAACTCCTACTACGCCGCCTCGGACCCGTCCGACGTGGCGCGCGTGGAGGACCGCACCTTCATCTGCTCCGAGCAGGAGAAGGACGCCGGACCGACCAACCACTGGAAGGCCCCCGCCGAGATGCGGGAGATCTTCCAGGGCGAGCAGGGCCTCTTCCGCGGCGCGATGAAGGGCCGCACGATGTACGTCGTGCCCTTCTCGATGGGCCCGGTCGGCTCCCCGCTGGCCGCGTACGGCGTCGAGATCACCGACTCCGCCTACGTCGCCGTCTCGATGCGCGTGATGACCCGCATGGGTCAGGCCGTGCTGGACCAGCTCGGCGAGGACGGCGACTTCGTCAAGGCCGTGCACACCGTCGGCGCCCCGCTCGCCGAGGGCCAGGCGGACGTGCCGTGGCCGTGCAACAGCACCAAGTTCATCTCGCACTTCCCGGAGACCAAGGAGATCTGGTCCTTCGGCTCGGGCTACGGCGGCAACGCCCTGCTCGGCAAGAAGTGCTACGCGCTGCGCATCGCCTCGACCATGGCCCGCGACGAGGGCTGGCTGGCCGAGCACATGCTCATCCTGAAGCTCACCCCGCCGAGCGGCGAGGTCAAGTACGTCGCGGCGGCCTTCCCCTCGGCCTGCGGCAAGACCAACCTGGCCATGCTCCAGCCGACCGTCCCGGGCTGGAAGGTCGAGACGATCGGCGACGACATCGCCTGGATGCGCTTCGGCGCCGACGGCCGCCTGTACGCCATCAACCCCGAGGCCGGCTTCTTCGGCGTCGCCCCCGGCACCGGCGTGGACACCAACGCCAATGCCATCGAGACGCTCTGGGGCAACACCGTCTTCACCAACGTCGCCCTCACCGACGACGGCGACGTGTGGTGGGAGGGCCTCACCGACGAGCCCCCGGCGCACCTGACCGACTGGCGCGGCAACGACTGGACCCCCGAGTCCGGCACCCCGGCCGCCCACCCGAACGCCCGTTTCGCCGTCCCGGCCGCGCAGTGCCCGACCATCGCCCCGGAGTGGGAGGACCAGGCGGGCGTGCCGATCTCGGCGATCCTGTTCGGCGGCCGCCGCGCCACCGCCGTCCCGCTGGTGACCGAGTCCTTCGACTGGCAGCACGGCGTCTTCCTGGGCGCCAACATCGCCTCCGAGAAGACCGCCGCCGCCGAGGGCACCGTCGGCGAGCTGCGCCGCGACCCGTTCGCGATGCTGCCGTTCTGCGGCTACAACATGGGCGACTACTTCGCCCACTGGCTGAAGGTCGGCGCCCAGGCGGACGCCGCCAAGCTGCCGAAGATCTACTACGTCAACTGGTTCCGCAAGGACGCCGAGGGCAAGTTCGTCTGGCCCGGCTACGGCGAGAACAGCCGCGTGCTCAAGTGGATCGTCGAGCGCCTGGAGGGCACCGGCGAGGGCGTCGAGACCCCGATCGGCGTGCTGCCGACCGTCGAGGGCTTCGACCTCGGCGACCTGGACCTCTCCAAGGAGGACCTCGACCTGCTCTTCACCGTGGACGCCGACATCTGGCGCCAGGAGGCCGCGCTCGTGCCGGCCCACCTGGAGACCTTCGGCGACCACACCCCGAAGGAGCTGTGGGACGAGTACCGGAACCTCGTCGCGCGCCTCGGCTGAGCCTGAGCCTCAGTCGCGGTAGCGGCGGGGCGCGCGGCACGAACCGCGCGCCCCGCCGAGCGGCAGGACGGCCGGAGTTCCGCCGGGCGATTTTCCCCCGACCAAGGAGATCGCCCGGGCCGGAACTCCGGCCGTAGTGTTTTTCCGGGAGCCGTCCCAGGAGCCGTCCCGGGTGTCGTCGGGCCCGGTGGCTACGGCTGGACGTAGCCGCTCAGGAAGTCGCCGATCCGGGTCACCGCGTCGGTGATCTCCTCCGGCCGGGGCAGCGTGACCAGCCGGAAGTGGTCCGGCTCGGGCCAGTTGAAGCCGGTGCCCTGGACCAGCAGGATGCGCTGGGAGCGCAGCAGGTCGAGCACCATCCGGGCGTCGTCCTTGATCTTGTGGACCTTGGGGTCCAGCCGGGGGAAGGCGTACAGCGCGCCCTTGGGCTTGACGCAGCTGACCCCGGGGATGTCGTTGAGCAGCTTGTACGCGGCGTCGCGCGAGGCGTGCAGCCGGCCGCCGGGCAGCACCAGGTCGCGGATCGACTGCCGCCCGCCGAGCGCGGCGGCCACCGCGTGCTGCGCGGGCATGTTGGCGCAGAGCCGCATCGAGGCGAGCACGGTCAGGCCCTCGATGTAGCTGCGGGCCCGGTGCCGGTCGCCGGACAGCACCATCCAGCCGGAGCGGAAGCCCGCGACCCGGTACGCCTTGGACAGCCCGTTGAAGGTGACGCAGAAGAGGTCCGGGGCCAGGGTGGCCAGCGGGACGTGCTCGGCGTCGTCGTAGAGGATCTTGTCGTAGATCTCGTCCGCGTAGACCACCAGGTCGTGCCGGCGGGCGATCTCGGCGATGCCCTCCAGCACCTCGCGCGGGTAGACCGCGCCGGTCGGGTTGTTCGGGTTGATCACCACGATGGCCCTGGTGCGGTCGGTGACCTTGGCCTCGATGTCGGCGAGGTCCGGGTACCACTCGGACTGCTCGTCGCAGCGGTAGTGCACGGCGGTGCCGCCGGCCAGCGAGACCGAGGCGGTCCACAGCGGGTAGTCCGGGGCCGGGACGAGCACCTCGTCGCCGTCGTCCAGCAGCGCGGTCATGGCCAGCTGGATCAGTTCGGAGACGCCGTTGCCGAGGAAGACGTCGTCGACGGAGAGGCCGTGCAGCCCGCGGTCCTCGTAGTGCATGACCACCGCGCGGCGGGCGGAGAGCAGGCCCTTGGAGTCGCCGTAGCCGTGCGCGGTGGCGAGGTTGCGCAGGATGTCCTGGAGGATCTCCGGGGGCGCCTCGAAACCGAAGGTGGCCGGGTTGCCGGTGTTGAGCTTGAGGATGCGGTGGCCCTGTTCCTCCAGCCGCATCGCCTCGTCGAGTACCGGTCCGCGGATGTCGTAGCAGACATTGGCGAGCTTGCTGGACTGGATGACCTGCATGTCCGCCTACTTTAGGGGTACGGAGGGGCCGTGCGGCGGGTCTCCGCGGGGGTGCTTCGGAGGGTCGGAACGGCCCCCTTGGATCGGCAGGCGAGGGCGGCGGGCGGCCTTGTGAACCGGCAGTCGAATGTCCGGAATGCTCCTGTATGCGAGGAGCGCCGCCGCGCCGTTCCGTGGAACGAGACGGACGGCACACGCCCGGCGCGGGAGGATGTGGCCGGTCGTGTCGGTCGTGTCGGTCGAGGAGGGGGTGCGCCGGTGGTCCCGGTCGTGGTCGCGGCGGTGCTGGTCGGTCTCCTGGCGGCTCCGCCGCTGCGCGGGCGGATCGCCCGCTTCGCGGTGCCGGAGGGCGAGCCCTGGTGCGAGGCCTGCCCGTCCTGCGGGCGCGCGGTGCGCTTGCTGCCGCCGACCGGGCGCTGCCCGGGCTGCCGGGAGCGGCTGGGCGCCGGCCCCTGGACGGTGGAGGCGGTCGCGGCGGCGGTCGCCGTCGCGGTGGCGTACGCGGCGGACCGCCTGGTGGTGGTGACCCTGGCCCTGGGCTGGGCGGCGGCGCTCGGCGTGGCGCTCGGCTTCGTCGACGCGCGGGTGCGCCGGCTGCCGTACGGGCTGACCGTGCCGCTGCTCGGCGGGGTGGCGGCGCTGCTGCTGGTCGCGGCGCAGGCCGAGCGGGACCCGGGCGCGCTGCTGCGCTGCCTGCTGGTCGCGCTGGCGGTCGGGGGCGTCCTCGAACTGGCCGTCTGGCTGGGCGCGTTGGGCCCCGGGGACTCCCCGCTCGGGCTCGCCCTGGGCGGGCTGCTCGGCTGGTTCGGCTGGTCGGTGGCGCTCGGCGGGCTGTTCGCCGCGATGGTGCTCGCCGGGCTGTGGGGCACCCTGCGGGCCGCCGCCGCGCTGGCCCGCCGCCGCCCGGTGCGCGGGCTCGACCTCCCGGTCGGCCCGTTCCTGCTGCTCGGCGCGCTCACCGCGGTCCTGGCGCGGTGAGCGGAGCCGTACCAGGCGCCAACCGGGAGCCGCCCCGGCCTCCGGTCCACCCTGCTCCCGGCCCCGGAGGACCCCGCCACCGCCCCCGCCGGACCCCGCCCCTAATAGAGGGGACAGGGGAAACGGAAGGGCCCGCCGTACCGGTCGGTACGACGGGCCCCGCCGCCGACGCGCAGGCCCCACCCTCAAGGAGCGGCGCGCCGGGGGAGTTGGGCTCTAGGGGGTCACGGCCTCCCGGCCGTCACGGCATCTTGTGGACGAACGGGCCGACCGTGTTGGAGAACGCGTTGCCGTTGTTGGCGTCCCAGTTGGTCGACCAGGTCATCGCGCCGCGGATGGTCGGCCACTTGGCCGGCGGCACGAAGCTGCCGCAGTTGTTACCGGTGGCCAGGCAGTCCAGCGCGTTGTTCACCACGGTCGGCGAGACGTAGCCGCCGCCCGCCGCCCGGCTGGAGGCCGGGACGCCGATGCCCACCTGGTCCGGCCGCAGGCCGCCCTGGATCTGGGTGCAGACCTGCGCGGTGATGAAGTCGATGGTGCCCTGGTTGTAGACCTTGCCGTCGCAGCCGTTCATGCCGCCCGAGTTGTAGAACTGGGTGTTGACGACGGTGAGGATGTCCTTGGTCTTCAGCGCCAGCTGGAAGTAGGCGCCGGAGGTGTTGTACATCCCGATGGTCTCGGGGGCCATGGTCAGGACGAAGCCGGGGCCGACCTTGGCCTGCAGGGCGTGCAGCGCGTCGCCGAGCGGACCGGCCTGGACGCCGTTCTCCAGGTCGACGTCGATGCCGTCGAAGCCGTAGTCCTTGATGATCGCGTAGGCGCTGTTGGTGAAGTTGGCGCCGGCGGTGGCGTCCCCGACGGTGATCGCGCCGTTCTGGCCGCCGATGGAGAGGATGACCTTCTTGCCGGCCGCCTGCTTGGCCTTGACGTCGGCGCGGAACTGGGCGTCGGTGTAGCCGCCGAGGGCCTTGGACAGGCCCGGGTCCAGGGTGAAGCTGATCGCGCCGGTCCTGGTCGGCACGGCATCGGCGAAGGACACCGCGATGATGTCGTACGCGCTCTGGACGTCGCTCAGCCGCTGCGCGGTCGAGCCGTTGTCGAAGTTCTGCCAGTAGCCGGTGACCGCGTGGGCGGGCAGGCCGGTGACCGGCGGGGTGGTGCTGGTCGGCGTGGCGGTGGGGGTCGCCGTCGGGGTCTGGGTGGGCGTCCCGGTGGGGGTCGGGGTCGCCGTCTGGGTGGGCGTCGCGGTGGCCGTGGGGGAGGCGGTGGCCGTCGGCGTCGGGGTCGGCGTGGGGGTCGCGGTCGGCGACGGGGTGCCGGTGCCGCCGGGGCCGACCAGTGCGACGTCGTCGGCGAGGTAGGCGCTCTGGCCGTACCAGCCGTGCAGGTAGACGGTGACGCTGGTGGCGTTCGCCCCGGTGGTGAAGGTGGTGGACAGCTGGTTCCAACTGTTCTGGTTCGACCACACGGACGGGTCGGTGCCGCCGGTGCCGCGCGCGCCGAGGTAGACGTACGGGCCCTGGACCCACGCGCTCAGCGTGTAGCTGGTGTTGGGCAGCACGCTGATGGTCTGGGCGCACTCGGCGGTGTCGCCGGCGCCCGGGGTGGCCTGGAGCGCGCCGGTGCCGGAGTGGACCGGGGAGGACACCGTGGTCGCGGCGCCGGTGCAGGTCCAGCCGCCGAGCCCGCCGTCGAAGCCGCCGTTGGCGACCAGGTTGCCGACCGCCGCGCTGGCACCGCCGGCGAAGAGGGCGAGGCCGCCGCCGGCCAGGGCGAGGGCGGTGGCGCCGGCCGCGACGGCCGGGAGGGGGCTGCGCCGGCGCTTGTGCGAAGGCTGGTTCAGCGTACGGGCCATGGGGTGACGCTCCTGGGGGAGGAGCGGCCGCCGCGGTGGGGGGCGCGGCGGCCGCGTGTGGGGGAGGGGAGGTCCGAAGTGAGCCTGCGGGGCGGAGCAGGAGGATCGTTCCGTCCCGGATCAAAAGCTGGACTAGACCATTGCTGGTCGTCAAGCATCGGAAGAACGGCTTACGGTTCCGTTAAGGATTCGGAGACCGTTCCGTGTCCGCGCCCCGGAGGCCCCGCGGCGGCCCCGCGGAGGCCCCGCGGAGGCCCCGCCACCCGTCCGGAGGACCCCCGACACGCCCGTCGGGACAGACTTCGTACAGGACCGTGACCAGACCGCTACCTGCGGCTTTACTGTGCACCTGCGCGCCGGAGTAGGCTGCGCCGGGGGCGGAGACGCACCAGTTGCAACGAGCACGGAGGGGCCGGGAAACATGGGTCTGCGCGATGTCGCCGAACGGACGCCGGGGCTGCGCACCCTGCTCGGCGGGATGTACGGGCTCTACGGGCGACGGGTCGAGGTCCACCTCGCGAGCACCCCGCGCCACATCGGCGTGATCCTGGACGGCAACCGCCGCTGGGCCAAGGCGGCGGGCGGCTCCACCGCGTACGGCCACCAGCGCGGCGCCGACAAGATCAGCGAGTTCCTCGGCTGGTGCGATGAGACCCACGTCAAGGTCGTCACCCTCTGGATGCTCTCCACCGACAACCTGGACCGCCCGGCCGACGAGCTCGTCCCGCTGCTCGGCATCATCGAGGACGCCGTCACCGGCCTGGCCGCCGCCCGCCGCTGGCGGGTCAACCCGGTCGGCGCGCTGGACCTGCTGCCCCAGCACACCGCCGACGTGCTCAAGCGGGCCGCCGACCAGACCGCCGACATCGACGGGATAACGGTCAACGTCGCGGTCGGCTACGGCGGTCGGCACGAGATCGCCGACGCCGTCCGCTCGCTGCTCCAGGAGCAGGCCGGACGCGGCACCTCGATCGAGGAACTGGCCGAGGTCCTGACCGTCGAGCACATCGCCGAGCACCTGTACACCCGCAACCAGCCCGACCCGGACCTGATCATCCGCACCTCGGGCGAGCAGCGGCTGTCCGGCTTCCTGCTCTGGCAGAGCGCGCACAGCGAGTTCTACTTCTGCGAGGCGTACTGGCCGGCCTTCCGCAAGGTCGACTTCCTGCGCGCGCTGCGCGCCTACGAGCAGCGCCACCGGCGGCTGGGGCTGTAGTCCCGGATCGGCCGGTTCCGGCCCGGCGTCCCCGGGGCCGGTGCCCCGCGCCCTCTGGGGCGGTGACCCCGTGTCCGGGGGCCGTCGTCCCAGGTCCGGCCGTCCGGAGGAAATGACCGCCGTAGGCCTGGCCTACCCGGCGCCCGGGCGAGGCCAAACGTTCACCGGCAATGATCCGTCAGTTCGCCGGGGGCGCGAATGCACCGTTCCCCGCCTGGGAATACTCCAGTCAGTCCGGTCCCGAGGCCACCGGGGCAGCGGGGGCCGGCTTGCCGCGGATGACGCAGGGTCATCCGCTCTGGAGGCCTAGTGGTCAGTTCCAAGAGCCGCCGGACACCAGACCGGCGCACGTACGTTCTCGACACCAGCGTGCTCCTGGCGGACCCGCTCGCCATGACCCGCTTCGAGGAGCACGAGGTCGTCCTCCCGGTGGTGGTCGTCACCGAGCTGGAGGCCAAGCGGCACCACCCGGAGCTGGGCTACTTCGCCCGCCAGGCGCTGCGGCTGCTCGACGACTACCGCATCCGGCACGGTCGGCTCGACGAGCCGATCCCGGTCGGCGAGCTCGGCGGCACCATCCGGGTCGAGCTCAACCACTCCGACGTGTCGATACTGCCGGTCGGCTACCGGGCCGGCGGCGGTGAGGCGGACACCCGGATCCTCGCGGTCGCCCGCAACCTCCAGGCCGAGGGCTACGACGTCACCGTCGTGTCCAAGGACCTGCCGCTGCGGATCAAGGCCAGTTCGGTGGGCCTGCTCGCCGAGGAGTACCGGGCCGAGCTGGCGATCACCTCCGGCTGGACGGGCATGACCGAGCTGCACGTCCCGGCCGATCAGGTGGACGCGCTCTTCTCGGTCGGCCACGACGCGGGGGTGGACGTCGACGGGGCCGCCGAGCTGCCGGTCCACACCGGACTGGTGCTGACCTCGGAGCGCGGCCGCGCGCTCGGCCGGGTGACCGGCGACGGCCGGGTGCGGCTGGTGCGCGGGGAGCGCGAGGCGTTCGGGCTGCGCGGGCGCAGCGCCGAGCAGCGGGTGGCGCTGGACCTGCTGCTCGACCCGGAGATCGGGATCGTCTCGATGGGCGGCCGGGCCGGCACCGGGAAGTCGGCGCTGGCGCTGTGCGCGGGGCTGGAAGCGGTGCTGGAGCGGAGGCAGCACCGCAAGGTGATGGTCTTCCGGCCGCTGTACGCGGTCGGCGGGCAGGAGCTGGGCTATCTGCCCGGTTCCGAGGCGGAGAAGATGGGCCCCTGGGCGCAGGCGGTCTTCGACACCCTCTCCGCCGTCACCACCCCGGACGTGATCGAGGAGGTCATCTCCCGCGGGATGCTGGAGGTGCTGCCGCTGACCCACATCCGGGGGCGCTCGCTGCACGACGCCTTCGTGATCGTGGACGAGGCGCAGTCGCTGGAGCGGAACGTCCTGCTGACGGTGCTGTCCCGGATCGGCCAGGGCTCGCGGGTGGTGCTCACCCACGACGTGGCGCAGCGGGACAACCTCCGGGTGGGCCGCTACGACGGCGTGGTGGCGGTGGTGGAGAAGCTGAAGGGTCATCCGCTCTTCGCCCACATCACGCTCACCCGCTCGGAGCGTTCGCCGATCGCGGCGCTGGTCACGGAGATGCTGGAGGACATCCACCCGTGATCCGCCCTCCGAGGGCATAGTCGGACAATACGGTCAACTCATGGCCGGGGGCCCGCTCCTGAGGGAGCGGGCCCCGTCCGTTTCATCACATCGAGTGCTTTCCGTCCGGGGAACTGCCGTGCGGTGAATGTGACATGCGCCACGCGGGCGGGAATTGCGTCGACCGTACCCGGTGCGGCATGGTGAGGGTTCTGTCAGGCCCCGCGTACGGCGCGGCAGGGCTTCCGGCCACCGGAGGTCAGGCCCCGGAAGGTCCACCAACTCCGGTCGGTGGACGCACAATTGAAGAACGTTGAGCCGTACGCCGCCCGATTCCAACGCCTGGTCGACTCACCTCGGCCGGACGCCGGGCCAGCACCTCCCGTGACCAGTGCACCGTGCGGAGGTCAGTGTCAAGGGGCATGTTGCGCCCGTACGGTCACGCGTGGGCGATGCTGGAAGGAATCCATGTGACTCGGATCTCGGTCCGGGGAGTCGCTGTGGCCTCCGCCACCGCCGTCACCGCTGTCGGTGCCGTCGTGGGCATGGCCTCGGGCAGCGAGGGCAAGACGACGCAGACGGTCGACGTCGCGGGCGCGACCCTGCTTGCCGAAGTCCCCTCTGGCGCCCAGGCGCAGACCATCAGTGACAACATCGGCCAGCAGGCATCCGCCCAGCAGGCCTCCGCCGACGCCGCCGCCAAGGCCGCCGCGGAGCAGAAGGCCGCCGAGGAGGCCGCGCGCCAGCAGGCCGCCGCGGACGCCCAGGCGAAGGCCGACGCCCAGGCCAAGGCCGACGCGGAGAAGGCCGCCAAGGCCGCGGACGACAAGCGCAAGGCCGACGAGGCCGCCGCGAACCGTTCCAAGTCCCGCTCCGCGATGAGCGCGGTGGAGGACAGCGCGCCGCCCGTCTCGGTCAGCCCCGGCTCGGTCCAGGACCTGGCCCGGCAGATCGTCGGCAACGACGCGCAGTTCCAGTGCTTCAGCCAGATCGTGAAGCGCGAGAGCGGCTGGGACTACACCGCGACCAACAAGAGCTCCGGCGCCTACGGTCTGGTCCAGGCGCTGCCCGGCACCAAGATGGCCTCGGCCGGTGCCGACTGGCGCACCAACCCGGCCACCCAGATCAAGTGGGGCGTCGGCTACATGAACTCCCGCTACGGCAGCCCCTGCGGTGCGTGGTCGTTCTGGCAGGCGCACAACTGGTACTAGGAAACGGCTGCCGCTCCGGCGGCGCGGTTCCACCCGGCCCCCGGCCGTTCGCCCTCCTCGGGCGAGCGACCGGGGGCCGTGGCGTTCTCCGGCCCGGCTGTTCTCTCCGGTTCGCGGCGAGGGGGCGGACCGCGCCGCCCGGGCGGCGCTGACCAGTGCGCCCTCGGGCGGTGCGGCCCCGGTTGCGGACGCGGGGCGCGGGGAGGGGTCCTGGTTGCTCCCCGCACCGGCCGGTCCGCCGGCAGTTGGCCGTGGGGCGACCTCGGCGGTTGGGCTCCGGGGTCTCGTCCCGACTCCTCCCCGATGAACCGTGTCCGAAACCGCATGGAACCTTGCGTTTTGTCCGGTTCATCGGGATGGACGGTTCAAGTCGAACGGACCGGCGACCGGACTCGCCGCTCCTCCGGCGGGTAGCGTCATCCCTGACGGCCGCGGCAGGACCCGCGGCGTACCGCCGGACACGGCGGGTTCGGCAGGGGAGCGGTGGTAGCGAGGATGGCGCGGGGCGGAAAGGCCTTCAAGGCCGTGGCCAAGGGCATGGCCGTGGTGGCGAGCGCGGCCGCCGTGATCGAACGGCGCCGGCGTGCCGCGATGGCGGCCGACCCGCACGAACCGGCACTCCCGGCACTGGCCGAAGGGCCGGTGCCGGCGCTCGTGGACGGGCACGTCCCGGCACTCGTCGAGGCGCCGGGCCCCGTCCCGGTCCCGCGGGCCGTTCCGGTGCCGCAGGCCGACCCGGCCCCGGCGGCCGAGCCGGTCCCGCCGTCCGCCGCGCCCGCCCCGACGGCTCCGGCGGCCCAACCGGCCCCGGCCGCCCCGGCCGCGCACGTCGGGCTCGGGCGGGAGTACCACCCCGGCCGCCCGGCCACGCCCGCCGAGGCGGTGCCGTGGGGCCTGCGGGTGGCCGCCGAGTCGACCTGGCGGCTGCTGCTGCTCGGTGCCGCGCTCTACGTCGTCTTCTACGTGGTCGACATGCTGCGGCTGGTGGCCTTCTCGGTGCTGGCCTCGCTGCTGATCACCGCGCTGCTGGAGCCCTCGGTCTCCTGGCTGCGCCGGCACGGGGTGCCGCGCTCGCTGGCGGCGGGCGGGGTCTTCCTGAGTGGTCTGGCCGGGATCGGGCTGGTCGGCTGGTTCGTCGTCTGGCAGGTGTCGACCAACCTCTCGGACGTCACCACCCAGGTGAAGACCGGCGTCAACCAGCTGCGGGACTGGCTGGTCACCGGGCCGCTGCACCTGACCCAGCAGCAGATCACCGACTTCGCCAACCAGATCACCAAGGCCATCACCACCAACACCGATCAGCTCACCTCGGCCTCGATCACCGGCGCGCAGATCGCCGTCGAGGTGCTGACCGCGCTGCTGATGACCTTCTTCACCACCTTCTTCTTCCTCTACGACGGCGCGAAGATCTGGAACTGGGCGCTGCGCGGCCTGCCCCGGCACTCCCGGTTCGCGATGGCCGGGGCCGGCCCGAAGGCCTGGGCGACGCTCACCGCCTACGTGCGCGGCACGGTCTGCGTGGCCTTCATCGACGCGCTCTGCATCGGCATCGGCGTCGACCTGCTGGGCGTGCCGCTGGCGCTGCCGCTGGCCGTGATCATCTTCCTGGGCGCCTTCGTCCCGCTGGTCGGCGCGCTGATCACCGGCACCGTGGCGGTGCTGATCGCGCTGGTCACCCAGGGGCCGTGGACGGCGCTGATGGTGCTGGTGGTGCTGGTCGCGGTGATGCAGGTGGAGAGCCACATCCTCCAGCCGCTGATCCTCGGCCGGGCCGTCCGGGTCCACCCGCTCGGCGTCGTGCTCGGCGTCGCGGCCGGCGGCATCATCGGCGGCATCGGCGGCGCGGTGGTCGCCGTCCCGCTGATCGCCGTCACCAACACCGTGGTCGCCCACCTGCGCCGTCGCAACGAGGCCGGCCAGGCCGTCTTCACCGCGCTCGAAGCCGCCCGTGAGGCCGCCGAGCGCACGGCGGGGCGCACGGCCGAACCCGCCGCCGAGCGCACCGCGGCCGCCCACCCCGCCCCGTCGGCCGCGCCCGCCACCGACTGACCCCCCGCCGTGCCGGGGCGACCGGTGCGGGAGAACGACGACGGGCCCCTCCCGGACATGGTGTCCGGGAGGGGCCCGTCGGGGTGCCGGGGTGCGTCAGGCGGTGACGTCCGCCAGGGCGGCCTCGGAGTCGAGGACGCCGGCCACGGCCTGGAGGACGGCGGCGATCTTCATCGAGGCCTGGACGACCTCGCGCTCGACGCCGGCCTTGCGCAGCACGGCCTCGTGCGAGTCGAGGCACTGGCCGCAGCCGTTGATGGCCGAGACCGCGAAGCACCAGAGCTCGAAGTCGACCTTCTCGACGCCCGGGGTGCCGATGATGTTCATCCGCAGACCGGCCCGCATCGTGCTGTACTCCTTGTCGGAGAGCAGGTGCAGCGTCCGGTAGTAGACGTTGTTCATCCCCATGATCGCGGCCGCGCCCTTGGCGGCGGTGTACGCCTCCGGGGAGAGGTTGGCCTTGGCCTCGGGCTCCAGCTCGCGCAGCAGGCCGGGGCTGCGGGTGGCCATCGCGCAGGACAGCACGGTGCCCCAGAGCTGCTGGGCGGGGAGGTCGGAGTTGCCGATGACCGAGCCCAGGTTGAGCTTGAGGTCCTTGGCGTAGTCCGGGAGGGCGGCCTTCAGGTCGTCGAGAGCCATGGGTCAGCCCGCCAGCAGGGCCTGGGCGTCGAGGGTGTCCTCGCCCTTGTTCCAGTTGCACGGGCACAGCTCGTCGGTCTGCAGGGCGTCCAGCACCCGCAGGACCTCCTTGGGGTTACGGCCGACGGAGCCGGCGGTGACCATGACGAACTGGATCTCGTTGTTCGGGTCGACGATGAAGACGGCGCGCTGGGCGGTGCCGTCCTCGCCCTCGACGCCGCAGGCGCGCATCAGCTCGTGCTTGATGTCGGCCAGCATCGGGAAGGGCAGGTCGCGCAGGTCCTTGTGGTCCTTGCGCCAGGCGTGGTGCACGAACTCGGAGTCGCCGGAGACGCCGAGGATCTGGGCGTCGCGGTCGGCGAACTCGTCGTTCAGCTTGCCGAACGCGGCGATCTCGGTCGGGCAGACGAAGGTGAAGTCCATCGGCCAGAAGAAGACGACCTTCCACTTGCCCTCGTAGGACTTGTGGTCGATGTCGGCGAAGGCGCTCGCGGCATCCAGGTCGACACAGGCCTTGAGGTCGAACTCGGGGAACTTGTCACCGATCGTGAGCACGTTCGCTTCTCCTGAAGTGAGATGAGGGGAGCTTTGTCCGGAATCCGGACACCGCTCACAGTTCCACATCGTGGACTGATCAGGGAAATAGCTACACTGGATGTGTCTGATCGGAGATTGTTATCAGTAACGAATCCCCCACGTCGCGGCCGGGTTCCCGCAGGAACGGCGGCACGAAGGCCGACCCGACTGTGGCGAGCGCCACAGTCCGCAGTCCTCGCACCCCGACCGTCGCCCAGCTGCGGGCCTTCGTCGCGGTGGCCGAGCACCGGCACTTCCGGGAGGCCGCCGCCGCCACCGGGACCAGCCAGCCCGCGCTGTCCGGGGCGGTCGCGGCGCTGGAGGAGTCGCTGGGCGCACAACTGGTCGAGCGTACGACGCGCAAGGTGATTGTCACCCCATTGGGGGAGCGCGTGCACCAGCACGCCCGCCGGGTGCTCGCCTCGCTGCAGGCCCTCACCGAGGAGGTCGAGGCCGCCCGCCGCCCGTTCACCGGGCCGCTGCACCTGGGCGTCATCCCGACCGTCGCGCCCTACCTGCTGCCCACCGTGCTGCGGCTGGTCCGCGACCGCTTCCCGGACCTGGAGCCGCACGTCCACGAGGAGCGCACCCCCTCGCTGCTGGAGGGCCTGGCCGCCGGCCGGCTGGACGTCCTGCTGCTCGCGCTGCCGGCCGGCGGGACCTCGCCGACCAGGGACATCCCGCTGTTCGACGAGGACTTCGTCCTGCTCACGCCGCCCACCCACCCGCTCGCCGGTCGGATCGACGTACCGCGCGACGTGCTGCTCGACCTGGAGGTCCTGCTGCTGGAGGAGGGCCACTGCCTGCGCGACCAGGCGCTGGACATCTGCCGCGAGGTCGGTGCCGACCCGGCGGGCTCGACCACCCGGGCGGCCGGCCTGTCCACCCTGGTCCAGCTGGTCGCCGGCGGCCTCGGGGTGACCCTGCTGCCCGCCACCGCACTGGACGTCGAGGCCGGGCGCACCGACCGGCTGGCCGCCGTCCGCTTCGCCGCCCCGGCGCCCGGCCGCCGGATCGGGCTGGCCGTCCGGCCGGGCTCGGCCCGCAGCGCCGAGTACGAGCGCTTCGCGGCCGCGCTGCGCGAGGTGCTGGTCGAGCTGCCGGTCCGGATCGTGTCCTAGAGCCCGTCCCGGCTCAGCGCCCGTCCTGGTCCCCGTGCCAGCCCGGCTCGGGGCGGGCGGCCGGGGTGCCCAGGCAGAGCCCGACCGTCGTGGCGACCAGCAGCTCCAGCGCCTCCAGGGTGTCCGGGTCGGGCCGGTCGCCGGGGTTGCGCAGGGTCAGGTGGCGGGCCGTCAGGCCGTCGAAGCCGCCGAGGAAGTGGACGGCGATCCGGCGGGCGGGCAGTGCCAGGGTCAGGCCGTGGGCGGCCGCGAGGGCGTCGAGCATCTCGACGGCGGTGCCCTCGATGTCGTGCTGCATCTCCAGCATGATCTCCCGCATGTCCGGGTCGCGCAGCGCCAGCGCCCCGAACTCGCTCAGCAGCACGCAGTGCCCGTGCTCGCCGGTGGCGGCCTCCCAGAGCGCCTGCACCAGGGTGCGGACCTGCTCGCCGAACGCGCCGTCGCCCGGGGAGGCGGCGCGCACCTCGCCGACGAAGTCGGAGGTCAGCCGCTCGACGATCGCCCGGTAGAGGTCCTTCTTGGTGCCGAAGGTGTAGTGCACCGTCGCCTGTGCCACGCCCAGCTCGGCCGCGATCGCGCGGGTGCTGCCGGCCGCGATCCCCTCCCTGGTCATCAGGTCGATGGCGGCCTGGACCAGTTGCGGTCGGCGTTCGGAGGCGGGGACGTGTGCCATCCCGCCAGGGTAGCGCCATGGTCGGGCAACTGCGTCGCACGATCTTGTCGGCCAACTTTGTCACCCGACAAAGTTCGGTCTACGGTGGGACGCGACCTGCCCTGACCGACCCGAGGGACCGCCGATGGCCACGTACCTGTACCGACTGGGCCGCTTCTGCTTCCGGCGACGGCGGGCCGTCGTCGCCGTCTGGATCGCCCTGCTCATCGCCGTCGGCGGGGCCGCGGGCGCCTTCGCCGGCAAGACCACCGACGAGTTCAAGGTCCCGGGCACCGAGGCGCAGGCCACCCTGGACCGGATCAAGGACACCTTCCCGGCGCAGGGCCACGGCTCCGCGCAGGTCGTCTTCGCCGCCGGCGCCCCCGGCGGCATCGGGACGCCCGAGGCGGGCCGGGCGGTCGGCGAGGCCGTCGCCCGGATGGCCCAGGTGCCGGGCGTGGCCGCGGTGCCCGACCCGTACGCCACCGGCGCGCTCTCGCCGGACGGGAAGGTCGCGATCGCCCTGGTCTCCTTCGACCACAAGCTCGCCGACGTCACCGACGGGCAGCGCGAGGCCGTGAAGGCCGCCGCCGAGCCGGCCCGTGCGGCCGGCCTGGAGGTGGCCTTCGGCGGCGACGCCTACAACACCATGGCCCAGATCGAGGGCGCCAGTGAGGCGATCGGCCTGGCGGTGGCCGGGGTGGTCCTGGTGGTCACCCTCGGCACGCTGGTCGCCGCCGGGCTGCCGCTGCTGACCGCGCTGGTCGGCGTCGGCGTGACGATGGCCGGCCTGCTGGCGCTCACCGGCTCCTTCGAGATCATCACCACCGCGCCGGTGCTGGCCCTGATGGTCGGCCTCGCGGTCGGCATCGACTACGCGCTGTTCATCCTCTTCCGGTACCGCCGCCACCTGGACGAGGGCCTGGCGCCGGAGGAGGCCGCCGCCCGGGCCACCGCGACCGCCGGCAGCGCCGTCGTCTTCGCCGGTCTGACCGTGGTCGTCGCGCTCGCCGGGCTCTCCGTCGCGGGCGTCCCCTTCCTCACCGTGATGGGCCTGGCCGCCTCCGCGGCCGTCGTGGTGGCCGTCCTGGTCGCGATCACGCTGCTGCCCGCCGTGCTGGGCTTCACCGGCCGCGCCATCGACCGGCTGCCGGTCTGGAAGCGGGCCCTGACCACCAACGGCCGCACCACCCTGGGCGAGCGCTGGGGCCGCTTCGTGGTCCGCCGCCCGCTGCCCGTCCTGCTGGTCGGGCTGGCCGGGCTGGGCGCCCTGGCGGTGCCCGCCGCGAGCCTGAACCTCGGCCTGCCGAGCGGCGGTTCGCAGGCCGCCGGGACGGACGCGCGCAAGGCGTACGACCTGGTGGGCGAGGGCTTCGGGCCGGGCTTCAACGCGCCGCTGGTGGTCGTGGTGGACGCCCACGGCGCGCCGCGGCCCGAGCAGGCGGTGCAGGGCGTGGCCGCGAAGCTCCAGACCCTCGACGGCGTGGCGACGCTGCTGCCGCCGACCGTCGACCAGGCGAGCGGCACCGCGCTGGTGACCGTCATCCCGCGGACCGGCCCGGACCATGAGGACACCAAGGCGCTGGTCAACGAGATCCGCGGCCAGAAGGCGGAGCTCAGGGCGGCGACCGGCGCGGACATCGCCGTCACCGGCACCACCGCCGCCAACATCGACGTCTCCACCAAGCTCGGCCAGGCGCTGCCGCGATTCCTCGCGGTGATCGTCGGGATCGCGCTGGTGCTGCTGGCGCTGGCGTTCCGCTCGGTGCTCGTCCCGCTCAAGGCGGTGGCCGGCTTCCTGCTCAGCATCACCGCCTCGCTCGGCGCGGTGGTCGCGGTCTACCAGTGGGGCTGGCTGGACGGGCTGATCGACGTGCCCAAGGTCGGGCCGGTGGTGAGCTTCGTGCCGATCCTGCTGATCGGCGTGCTGTTCGGGCTGGCGATGGACTACGAGCTGTTCCTGGTCTCCGGGATGAAGGAGCAGCACGTCCACGGGGCGGCGCCGCGCGAGGCGGTCGTCGGCGGGGTGAAGAACGGGGCCCGGGTGGTCACGGCGGCCGCGCTGATCATGGTGGCGGTGTTCGGCTCGTTCGTCTTCGGCCACGACCCGATCGTCCAGCCGATCGGCTTCGCCCTCGCGGTGGGCGTGCTGGTGGACGCCTTCGTGGTGCGGATGGCGCTGGTGCCGGCCGCGATGGCGCTGTTCGGCCGGGCCGCCTGGTGGTTCCCGAAGCGGCTGGAGAAGGTCGTGCCGAAGGTCGACATGGAGGGCGAGCAGCTGATCGCCGAGCTGGAGAAGGGGCCGGCGCGGGAGCCCGCCCGGGTCTGAGACCCGGGGGCAGGTCCGGGCGTCCGGCGGGACCCGTTCCCGCCGGGCGCCGTCAGGTCTGGACGGGCAGCCGCTGCTCGAACCAGACCACCTTGCCGGTGCCCAGCCTGGTCGCGCCCCAGCGGTCCGCGCACCGGGCGACTATCTGCAGCCCGCGCCCGCGTTCGTCCTCCGGCCCGGTGCGGCGCGGGCGCGGCAGCAGCGGGCTGTCGTCGCCGACCTCGCAGCGCAGCCGGGTGGTGCGCACCAGGCTCAGGGTGACCGGCCGGGTCGCGTGCTGGACGGCGTTGGTCACCAGCTCGCTGACCATCAGCTCGGTCGCCTCGCTGAGCTCGTCCAGCCCCCAGCGGCGCAGCGTGTGCGCGGCCAGCCGGCGGGCCCGGCCCGGCGTCTCGTTGCGCGGCTGGAGGTACCAGTGCGCGACGTCCCCGGCCGGGATGCCGTCGAAGCAGGCGCCGAGCAGCGCGATGTCGTCGCCCCGGTCGCCGGGCGGCAGGATCCGCAGCGCCTCCTGGCACAGCTGCTCGGGGGACTGCCAGCGGGCGGCGGCGATCCGGGCGCGCAGCACCTCCAGGCCGTCGCTGATCGGGCGGGTGCGGGTCTCCACCAGGCCGTCGGTGAACAGCAGCAGCGCCGAGCCGGGCGGCGCGGGCAGTTCGACGGAGTTGAAGTCCACCCCGCCGACGCCGATCGGCGCCCCGGAGTCCAGCTCGACCAGCTCGGCGGTGCCGTCCGGGCGGACCAGCACCGGCGGGACGTGCCCGGCGTTGGCCATCACCACCCGGTTGGCGATCGGGTCGTACACCGCGTAGACGCAGGTGGCCAGGTGCTGTTCGCGGCCGAGCCGCTGGGCCTGCTCGTCCAGGTGGTAGAGCACCTCGTGCGGCGGCAGGTCGAGGGCGGCCAGGGTCTGGGCGCTGGTGCGCAGCTGGCCCATGATGGCGGCCGAGGTGAGCGAGTGGCCCATCACGTCGCCGACGATCAGGGCGACCCGGTTGCCGGGCAGCGGGACGGCGTCGTACCAGTCCCCGCCGACCTGCGCGCCGCGCTCACCGGGCAGGTAGCGCTGGGCGATCCGGACCCCGTGCGACTGCGGCAGGCGCAGCGGCAGCATGCTGCGCTGGAGCTCGTTGGCGATCTCCCACTCGCGGGCGTAGCGCAGCGCGGTGTCCACGGCCAACCCGGCCTGGGTGGCGAGGTGCGCCGCGGTCGCGGTGTCCGCGGCGTCGAAGACCGGGCGGCCGGTGCGTTCGGGAGGGCGGCGGATCAGTATCAGCAGCCCGAGCACGGCCTTGCGGCCGCGCAGCGGCAGGGCGAGGACGGAGGTGCCGGCGGCCAGCCGGGCCACCCCGCGGGTGCCGTACAGCTCGCGCAGCAGCGTCTCGGCGCGCTCGGCGGAGGGGGTGCCGAGGACGGCGGGGTCGGCGGGGCGGCGGCTCAGCAGGGCGTGGGCGAGCGCCCCGCCGCGGGTCACCGGGGTGGCCGGGCCGCCGTCGGCGGTCGAGCGGGCGCCGTAGCGGGAGCGGCGCCGGTCGTCCATGCCGCTCGGGCGGCCGCGGCGGCCGATCCGGGTGCCGGTGCTGTGGTGTATCCGCAGCTCCTCCGGGAACCCGGGCTCGCGTTCGACGTTGGGCAGCGGGTCGCGCAGGTGGATGACGGCGGCGTCGGCGAGCGTCGGGACCAGCACCCGGCCGATGTTGCGCAGCGTCGCGGCGAGGTCGAGGGCGCTGTTGATCCGCCGGGTCGCCGAGTCGAGGTACGCCAGGCGGTCCGCCATCTCGGTGCGCTCCGGTCGTGCGCCCGTCCGTCGCGCGGCGGCCGGGGCCGCTGCCAGGGCCGGGACCGGGGCCGCCGTCAGGCCCGGGGCCGGCGGTGTCGGGCCCGCTGTCGCGGCCGGGACCTGGCGGCGCTGGCCCGGGACGGCGGGCGGCTGCTCCGCCTCGGTCTTGAGCTGGTCGCGCACGGCTGCCTGTCCTGGATTCGGTGTGGTCGGTGAGCTGTTCTGTTGCGTCGGCCACGGGTGCGGCCGGTCCTGTCCCGGTTCGATCAGCCGACGCGTCGACAGCACAGGAACAGCTGTTCCTCCGGCGGCAGCGAGGTACTGGCCGGTGCGTACGGATGCCCCGAGCACTCCTCGACGGCGAAGCCGGCCGAGACCAGAACCCGCTCCAGATCCTCCCTCAGATACCCACTGATCCGCAGCTCTCTGCCAAGGAACGGAAGCGGAACGTGATCCAGGTCCGCCTCGACCATACCGAGCGCCAGCAGTCCGGCCGGCCGCAGGAGTTCGCGCAGCTGCCCCAGCACGGTCGGGATCTCGTCCTGCGGCAGCAGGATCAGCGAGAAGAACGCGGTGATCGCGGCGAAGCGGCCCCGGCCCTCCGACCCCAGGTCGGGGGCGTTCCAGACCCGGTCCGCCCGCTCGGTGGCCAGATCGTACAGGTCGATCCGATGGAACACTGGCGCAAACCCGCCCGGGAAGACGGTCCGCCGGGCCAGCGTGAGCATCCCGTCGGAGAGGTCCGCGCCGGTCACCCGCAGACCGGCCGCGGCCAGCTGGCGGACGGTCGGGTCACCGGTGCCGCAGCCGACGTCCAGCACCCGGGCGCCCGGTTCGAGCTCGGCGACCAGCCGACGGCCGCAGGCCAGCTGGCCGTCCTTGGCCGGGAAGGCCTCGCCGTACCCGGCGCCGATGGTGTCGAAGGCGACCGCCTGCAGCGCCCGGGCCGCCCGCCGCCGCCGTACCTCGGGCTCGTCGTCGCCGGCGTCCTCGCCGACGGGGAACGGGTCGGATATCTGTCCGGTCGTCACGTTGCGAGGCACCCTTCCACCCGTGGCCTCCGGTGGCTCCTCCGCGGCCCCGGGGGCCGCTGCCGGTGGCGGTACGTCACGCTCTCCGCACCACACGGACGGACTGCACCCCGACGCGTTTCCGGCCGACACTCGTGTGCGTACTGGCATCTGAGAATATGCGTGATCACTGCGCCATGGGGTCCGTTTCCGGCCAACTCGCCGTGCTTGGGCCGTTGTGGCCCGGGTTGCGGAAGCACGAGGGTGCGGACGGGGTTGTGCGCGCGGCCCCGCACGCCGGACGATGCGCCCGGGGAAGGTCGATGACCTGCGGTTTTGTCCATCCGCGGGCTGACTATCGGACGTTTATCGAACGTCAATCGGCGCGGTGCACAGTGGAGTCCAGCGCCGGGGAAGCGTTGAGGGCGCTCCCGCAGCCGGGGGGCTGCGGGGGCGCCGACGCGCGGAACGGGGGAGGTTGTCCGTGGGGGAGCGGAAGCCTTACGGCGCGGGGGGAGAGAAGGGCTCGGTGTGCTGCTGGGAGATGAGGTCCGCCACGGGGGAGGCCTCAGGCACACCGAGCCGTGTGAAGATCGCATGGGCCTCTTGGAGGCAGGCGAGTCCACGAGCCGGCTGGGCGAGCGCCAACAGGGCCTCGCCCAGTGCGGCGTTCGCCAGGCCCTGGCAGTAGGCGGAGTCCATCTCCTGCCCGAGCGCCAGTGACTCGCCGGCCGCCGAGGCCGCCTCGGCGTGCTGGTCGGCGACGAGCAGGGCGGAGGCCAGCCGGGCCAGGGTGAAGCCCTCCCAGAGGGGGTTCTGCTGCGACCGGTAGAGCCGATGCGCCTCCCGCAGGTGCGGGACGGCCTCGCCGCCGGCGAGCACCACGCCCAGCTGGTAGAGGGTCTGGGCGAGCAGCGGGCCGCTGTTGGACTGCCGCGCGGCGGCGACGCCCTCGCCGGCTGACCGGATCGCCGTCTCGGTCATGCCGAGCCGGTGCTGCACCCGGGCCATGTTGCTGACGACCCGGGCCTCCAGGATCGGCGCGGCCACGGCCCGGCTGGTGGCACGGGCCTGTTCGAGGAACTGCAGGGCCTCGGCCGGCCGGTTGCCGAGGTTCAGGATCACGCCCAGCATGTTGGCGGTGGCCAGCAGCAGGAAGGTCGGCTCGTCCGGGGCCTGGTGCTCCAGGCTCCGGCGGAAGGACTGCTCGGACCCCTGGAAGTCGCTGGTGACGGACTGCAGGGTGCCGAGGGCGACGTGGACCCGGGCGAGCGCGGCGCGGTCGCCGCAGCGCTCCGCCTCGCCGCCGATGGTCTCCAGGATCTGCCGCCCCTGAGGGCCGTGGGTGGGGTCCGGGCCGAGACCGTACAAGAGGATCATCAGGTCCATCGCCGCGTGCCGTGAGGCGCGGGGGCCGTCCGCCGCCGCGGCCGCGGCGCTGAGCAGCAGGGCGCCCTCGGTCCGGAGCCAGTCCTGGGCGGAGCCGCTGGTCGGCAGGCCGATCCCGGCCGAGACGGGGGTGGTGAGCAGCTCGGGCAGCGGGTCGTCCGGCTCGATGAGCTGGGTCGCGGTGCGGAGGGTCGGGATCAGCAGGTCGAGCAGCCGTCGGACGGCGCGCTCCTGCTCCTCGGTGTCGCCGATCCGCTCGTTCTGCCGCTGGGCGTAGAGCCGGAGCAGGTCGTGGTACCGGTAGCGGCCGGGCGTGAAGCACTCCAGCATGTTCGCCTCGACCAGCGCCTCGGCGAGGTCCTCGGCGGTGTACTCGTCCACCCCGAGCAGCGCGGCGGCGGACGCCAGCGGGATGTCGGGGGAGTCGATCAGGGCGAGCAGCCGAAAGGCGCGGGCCTCGGGCACGGACAGCTGTCCGTACCCGAGCCCGATGGTGGTCTCGACGGCGAGGTTGCCGAGCTGGAGCTCGTCCAGGCGACGGCGCTGGTCGGCTAACCGACTGGCCAGGTCGGAGACGCTCCACCGCGGCCGGCTGGCCAGCCGGGCGGCGGCGATGCGGACCGCCAGCGGCAGGAAGCCGCAGGCGGTGACGACCGCCATGGCCGCCTCCGGCTCGGCGGCGACCCGCTGCTCCCCGACGATGGCCGAGAACAGCGCCAGCGCCTCCTGCGGGGTCAGCTCCTCGACGTCGAACAGCTGGGCGCCGGGGATGCCGGCCAGCCGGGACCGGCTGGTGGCGAGCACCGCGCAGCCGGAGACCCCGGGGATGAGCGGTCGGATCTGGTCGGCGTCGCGCGCGTTGTCCAGCAGGATCAGCATCCGCCGGCTGGCGAGCAGCGAGCGGTAGAGGGCGGCGCGCTGCTCCAGCGAGTCGGGGCTCTCGGTGACGCCGAGCGCGTGCAGGAAGTCGCCCAGGACGCCCACCGGGTCGGCGGGCGAGGCACCGGCTCCGCGCAGGTCGACGTACAGCTGCCCGTCCGGGAACTCGGCGCGGACGCGGTGGGCGACGTGCACGGCGAGGGTGGTCTTGCCGACCCCGCCGATCCCGGCCAGCGAGGTCACCACCACGGCCTGGCCGGTGGCGTTCATCAGGACCGTCGAGAGGTCGCCCACCAGCTCGGTGCGACCGCTGAAGTCCGAGACGTCCGCCGGGAGTTGGGCCGGAGGCGCGGCCGGACCCTCCTCGCGGGCGGCCGGAGCGGACACCGCGGGAGGGGCCAGGTCGGGATCGGCGGCGAGGATGCGGGTGTGCATCGCGGACAGCCCCGCGCCGGGTTCGACCCCGAGCTCCTCGATCAGCAGCTTGCGGGTGTCGGTGTAGACGCCGAGCGCCTCGGCCTGGCGGCCGCAGCGGTACAGCGCCAGCATCAGCAGTTCGCGCAGCCGCTCGCGCAGCGGGTGCTCGGCCGTCAGGTTGTTGAGCTCGCCGACGATCTCGGCGTGCAGGCCGATGTCGAGCGCGGCGGCGCACAGCTCCTCCGCGGCGGCCACCTGGCGTTCGGCCAGCCGGAGCCGCTGGGCGTCGGCGTAGGGGCCCGGGATGCCGGTGAGCGGACGGCCGCTGAACAGGTCCAGCGCCCGCACCAGCAGACGGTGCGCCTCGCGCTTGTCGCCGGCGGTCCGGGCGGCCGCGGCCTCGCCGGCGAGCCGCTCGAAGACCGTCAGGTCGAGGGCCTCGCCCGGGATGCGCAGCGCGTAGCCGTCGGCGACCGAGACCAGCAGCTCGGCGGGCCGGCGCACCTCGCGCCGGGGCTCGATGACGGAGCGCAGGCGGGAGACGTACGTGCGCAGCGCCGCCACCGCCTGGGCCGGGGGCCGCTCGCCCCAGAGCGCGTTCACGAGGTCCTGGGTGGTGACCGGGCGTCCGGAGTGCAGCAGGAGCGTGGTCAGAACGGCTTGTTGCTGGGGGGATCCGAGGGACAGGGGTTTCCCGTCGAGCCAGGCCTGGACCGGACCGAGGACTTGGAAGCGCAGCGCAGGGTTCTGCGGCGTCTCCAGAAACTCCATGAAGTCCCCCGATGGCCTGTGGTGTCGATTCCGTGAAAGGGCGCTCGGCGGTCCGCCGCGGTGGTTCAGCTTAGGCGGACGCCCGACTCTGCCGGACGGTGCCGCAAGTCGCACGATGTTTATCGGACATTTAATCAACCCTACGATACTGTCCGCGCGCCCGTGCCACAGAGGTCGGGCTGAAGACAATTGATGACCGAAAGGCGGCCTCCCAATGGCCAACGACCAGAGCGAGACCCCGGCGCCGTCCACGCCCGAGAACGCGGCGAAGACCGAGGCCCCGGCCGCCGCTGTGGAGGCGGGCAAGGCTGTGGAGGGCGCGGTGGCCGCGTCCTCGAACCCGACCGAGTACACGGCGCCGACCGACGCGGAGAAGGACGCGTTCGAGAACGCCGCCTTCGGTGACGAGGGCCAGTACATCGAGGAGCCCGACCACCGGGCCGGTGGCAAGCCGGGCGGCCCGTACGAGCCGGAGACCCTCGTCGGCGGCCACCCGTAAGCCGTTCCGACCGTGCGCCCCCGTGCCCCCGTCCGGGCGCGGGGGCGCTGTTGGTTATGCGCGCGCCAATTCGTGTGCGGGTGCATCGCGGTGGCCGATTCCCGCCCATGGTGCACGCATGGTGACCGGCGTTATCCGTAACGTGCCCGGCGTCGGGCGCCGCGCGTTCCGGAATTCCGGATTCACCAGGGGGATTGCCCGGTCCTGATTGTTGTGGTTTGCGTGGATTTTTCCGCAATTCCCGATGCCGATCTCAATCAGCCGAATCGCGGGTCTCGGGGGCGGGGGCGACGTGGTGCGGTTCCGCGGCCCATTCCCGGCCGCCGCCCTCGGGGCGCAGGTAGTGCTCGCCGCCGATGGTGTCCATGTAGATGCCGGTGCGTCCGGTCCTCCGGTCGAGGACGAGTTCACCCACGTGGGGCCGGTAGGCCGGGGCGTTGCGCTGTCGGGTGCTCACCGTGCTGCTCCTCGCTCTGGTCGGCGACTGGCCAGCATCTCTAGAGAAGCTAATATCTCTAGAGATGTCAACGGTCGTATCTCCTTACCGGCGACCGCGGGCACGCCTACGATTTGTCCCAGGCAGAGGGAGCGGCGATGACCGGCAGCAATGGCGACAAGCAGCCCAAGTACCAGCGGATCGCCGAAGCGCTGAAGGAGGCCATCGACACCGGCCGGTACCGCGCGGGCGACCGCCTGCCCGGCGAGAACGACCTCATGGACGAGTACGGCGTGGCCCGGATGACCGCCCGCCAGGCGCTGGGCGTGCTGCAGAGCGAGGGCATCGCCGAGGCGCGCCGCGGCGCCGGGGTGTTCGTCCGGGACTTCCGGCCGCTGCGCCGGCGCGGCATCCAGCGGCTGGCGCAGGGGCAGTGGGGGTCCGGCCGGTCGATATGGTCGGCGGACATCGACAACCGCAGCCTGGTGGTCGACCAGGTGTCCGTCACCGAGCGGGGCGCGCCCGAGCACGTGGCCCGGGTGCTCGGGGTCGACCCGGGCGCCCCGATGTGCGTGCGGCACCGCCGCTTCGTCCTGGACGGCAAGCCGGTGCTGCTCTCGACCTCCTACCTGCCCGCCGTGCTGGTCTCCGGCACCGCCATCACCCGCGAGGACACCGGCCCCGGCGGCACCTACGCCCGGCTCGCCGAGATCGGCGCCAAGCCCGTGCACTTCCGCGAGGAGGTCCGCTCCCGGATGCCCGGCGCCGACGAGTCCGCCCGCCTGGAGCTGTCCGCCGGCACCCCGGTCATCCTGATCTGCCGCACCGCCTTCGCCGACGAGGGCCAGGTCGTCGAACTCAACGAGATGATCCTGGACGCCGCCTCCTACGTTCTGGAGTACGACTTCGACGCCTGAGCCGGGTAGGTCGGCCCGCGGTTGCTACTGGTAGTGGTAGCGGGCCTTGAGGATCTTCACCTCCTTCTCGTCCGCCCGGTACACCAGCCGGTGTTCGTCGTCGATCCGCCGCGACCAGTAGCCGGCCAGGTCGCCCTTCAGCGGCTCGGGCTTCCCGATGCCGTCGAAGGGGTCCCGCTGGATCTCGCCGATCAGGCGGGTGATCCGCTGAGCCATCTTCCGGTTGGACCCGAGCCGGAACAGGAAGTCCTCCCAGCCGTCGGGGTCGAAATGGACGCTCCTCACACCTCACCCGCCAGCGCTTCCAGTTCCTCCATGGTCCTGGTGACGCCGGGGTGGCCGGCCCTGTCGCGGGCGACGGCCTCCATGAGCCGCTGCGCGTTGGCGGGGGAGCGCAGGAGGTAGATCGTCTCCTGCCAGGAGTCGTAGTCCTCCGCGGACATCAGCACGGCGTCCCCGCCCTTGGAGGTGATCCTTATCGGCGCGTGGTCGTCGTTGACCTTCTTGATCAACGGGAAGAGCTGCGTGCGCGCCTCGCTCGCACTGATCGCCATGGGACGGCCTTCCACTCGGGTACCGGATGTCCGTACCGCAATGGTACGAGTCTCCGGTACCGGATGCCATGCGACAGGCGAACGAAGACCGCCCCGGGCGCGGGGCGGCCGGGGCGGTTCGGGGGCGTGCGGGGTTGGTCCCGCGCGGGGTTACTCCTTGGAGCGGACGCGCAGGCTGGTGATCAGCGGGCCCTCGGTGGTCTCGCGGAAGAAGTCGTTGCCCTTGTCGTCGACGACGATGAAGGCCGGGAAGTCCTCGACCTCGATGCGCCAGACCGCCTCCATGCCGAGCTCGGCGTACTCCAGCACCTCGACCTTCTTGATGCAGTCCTGGGCGAGGCGGGCGGCCGGGCCGCCGATCGAGCCGAGGTAGAAGCCGCCGTGCTGGGCGCAGGCGTCGGTGACCTGCTTGCTGCGGTTGCCCTTGGCGAGCATGACCATCGAGCCGCCGGCCGCCTGGAACTGGTCGACGTAGGAGTCCATCCGGCCGGCCGTGGTGGGGCCGAAGGAGCCGGAGGCGTAGCCCTCGGGGGTCTTGGCCGGGCCCGCGTAGTAGACCGGGTGGTCCTGGAGGTACTTGGGCATGCCCTGGCCGGCGTCCAGGCGCTCCTTGATCTTGGCGTGGGCGATGTCGCGGGCGACCACCAGGGTGCCGGTGAGCGAGAGCCGGGTCTTCACCGGGTACTTGGAGAGTTCGGCGCGGATCGCGGACATCGGCTGGTCGAGGTCGACGCGCACCACGTCGTCGTCCAGGTGCTCGTCGGTGGTGTCCGGCAGGTACTTCGCCGGGTCGGTCTCCAACTGCTCCAGGAAGACGCCCTCGGCGGTGATCTTGCCGAGCGCCTGGCGGTCGGCGGAGCAGGAGACCGCCATCGCGACCGGCAGCGAGGCGCCGTGGCGGGGCAGGCGGACCACGCGCACGTCGTGGCAGAAGTACTTGCCGCCGAACTGGGCGCCGATGCCGATCTTCTGGGTCAGCTCGGTGACCTTGGCCTCCAGCTCCAGGTCGCGGAAGCCGTGGCCGGTCTTGGCGTCGCCCGAGGTCGGCAGGTTGTCCAGGTAGTGCGCCGAGGCGTACTTGGCGGTCTTCAGCGCGAACTCGGCGCTGGTGCCGCCGATCACGATGGCCAGGTGGTACGGCGGGCAGGCCGCGGTGCCCAGCGAGCGGATCTTCTGCTCCAGGAACGAGAGCATGCTCGCCTCGTTCAGGATGGCCTTGGTCTCCTGGTACAGGTACGACTTGTTGGCGGAGCCGCCGCCCTTGGCCATGAACAGGAACTTGTACGCGTCGCCGTCGGTGGCGTACAGCTCGATCTGGGCCGGCAGGTTGTTGCCGGTGTTCTTCTCGTCCCACATGGTCACCGGGGCCATCTGGGAGTACCGCAGGTTGAGCTTGGTGTAGGCGTCGTACACGCCGCGCGCGATGGCGGAGTCGTCGCCGCCGGAGGTCAGCACGTTCTGGCCGCGCTTGCCCATGACGATCGCGGTGCCGGTGTCCTGGCACATCGGGAGGATGCCGCCGGCCGAGATGTTGACGTTCTTCAGCAGGTCGAGCGCGACGAAGCGGTCGTTGGGGCTGGCCTCCGGGTCGTCCAGGATGCGGCGCAGCTGGGCGAGGTGGGCGGGGCGCAGGTAGTGCGAGATGTCGTGCATCGCCTCGGCCGTCAGCAGCCGCAGCGCCTCGGGCTCGACCTGGAGGAAGGTGCGACCGCCGGCCTCGAAGGTGGAGACGCCCTCGGAGGTGAGCTTGCGGTACGGGGTCGGGTCAGCGCCCAGGGGGAGCAGGTCGCTGTACTCGAAGTCTGGCGTGGGAGCCATCGGGGCGGTCCTTAGGGGTCCAGTGGTGCGGCTGCGTCGGCGAAGCACCATCCAGGGTAGGACCCGCCGGAAGTCGGCATGCGGACAGGGCAGCCTTGCGTGACCGGGCTCACTCGCGCAGGAGTGCGAGCGACTAGGCTGACCCCGTGGACAACTCGCCGTCGCACGACGATTCGGGGCAGCCGCCGGTGCCGGCGCCCGTACCGATGACCAAACCCGAACCCAAGTCAGAGAGCAGACCCGAACTCAGGCCCGAGGCCGGGGCCGCGGCGCGGCCGCACGCGCCGGCCGCGGAGGCGGAGCTGCGCGTCTCCGACGCCGACCGCGAGAAGGTCGCGGAGCTGCTGCGCGACGCCTACGCCGAGGGGCGCCTGGACGCGGACGAGCACGCCGAGCGGATCGAGGCCGCGTACGCCTCGAAGACCTTCGGCGACCTCGCGCCGCTGACCCGGGACCTGCCGGCCCGCCCGCTGTCCTTCGAGAAGCAGCCGTTGAGCGCCCCGCAGGGGCCGCCGCCGCAGCAGCCGGCGCGCCAGGAGGCCCCGACGGTGGTGGCGATCTTCGGCGGCGCGTCCCGCAAGGGCCGCTGGCGGGTGGGCTCGCACCTGAGCGCCTTCACCGCGTTCGGTGGCGTGGACATCGACCTGAGCGACGCCGTGTTCGAGTCCCCCGAGGTGGAGATCACGGTGACGGCGATCTTCGGCGGGGTCCAGATCCGGGTCCCGGAGAACGTGAGCCTCCAGGGGTCCGGCATCGGCATCTTCGGCGGTTTCGACGTCCGCGAGCAGACCGCGGCGGACCCGTACGCTCCGGTTGTCCGGGTCAAGGGCCTTGCGCTGTTCGGCGGTTGCGAGGCCAAGCCGCGCCGCGGCAAGAAGCTGAAGGAGTGGGTGCGCCGTCAACTCGGCACCGACTGACCGCCGTTGACCTGCACAGTGCCCGGCCGGGAGCCAACTCCCGGCCGGGCGCTCGGCGTTGCGGCCAGTGCTCTGCGTAGTCGATTGCGTGCAGTGTGCATGAATCGCGGCCGAGCGGGGTAGTTCCTTCCGCACATCGCTTCTTGGACGGCTGCGCACCGGAGGCGGCCGAGCGGCCGTGCCGGGGTTGGACAGCGGGGGCTCGCAGCCGGCGGGGGAGCGAGGGGTCCCCGTGTCCGAGAGCCTCGTCAGGAGTACGGCCGTGCTGCATCCGATCGAGTCCCGCACCACCTCGCCAGTCGCCGCCGCGCAGGTCCTGGAGCGCCGCCCCGGCGTCCGGCCGCAGCCGCAGCCCCCG
Organism: Kitasatospora sp. NPDC001225; assembly: GCF_053597855.1. Taxonomy (NCBI): domain Bacteria; kingdom Bacillati; phylum Actinomycetota; class Actinomycetes; order Kitasatosporales; family Streptomycetaceae; genus Kitasatospora; species Kitasatospora sp. NPDC001225. The sequence goes on along the minus strand of NZ_JBSFJC010000026.1, from coordinate 8,584 downwards.
GGCGGCCCGGCGGGTTCCCCCGCGGGCGAGGACAATCCCTGGCACACCGGTGCCGCGTGTCGGCGGGACGAGGTGGGGCTGTTCTTCGCGCCCTCCAAGGAGCCGACGGCGGCCCGGCTGTCGCGCGAGGAGCAGGCCAAGCAGGTCTGCGCCCGCTGCCCGGTGCTGCTGGAGTGCCGCGAGCACGCGCTGGCCCAGCCGGAGCCGTACGGGGTCTGGGGCGGGCTGACGGCCGCCGAGCGGCGGGTGGTGCTGGCCCGGCGCCGCCGCCGGGACGCGGAGCTGCGCGAGGCGGCCCGGGTGACGGCGGCCGGTCGGCGCCGGATAGCCGGGTGAGGGCGGGCCCGAGAGCGGGAGGACGGTGCGCCGCGGCCCCGGCGGAGGGGGATTCCGCCGGGGCCGCGAAGCGCGTCGCCGCGGGGCCCGGTAGGCGGTAGCCCGGCGGACCGGGCTACCGCCTACCGGGCTCAGTTGGCGCGGTCGAAGTCGATCGCGCTGTACGCCCGCAGCTTCGAGAGCTTGTGGGTGGAGTTGATCTCGCGGATGGTGCCGCTCTTGGAGCGCATCACCAGCGAGCTGGTGGTGGCGGTCTCCGAGCGGTAGTGCACGCCGCGCAGCAGCTCGCCGTCGGTGATGCCGGTGGCGACGAAGAACACGTTCTCGCCGCTGACCAGGTCGTCCGTGGTGAGCACCCGGTCCAGGTCGTGGCCGGCGTCCAGGGCCTTCTGCCGCTCGGCGTCGTCCTTGGGCCACAGCCGGCCCTGGATCACGCCGCCCATGCACTTCATCGCGCAGGCCGCGATGATGCCCTCCGGGGTGCCGCCGACGCCCATCAGCAGGTCGACGCCGGTGCCCTCGCGGGCGGCCATGATGGCGCCGGCCACGTCGCCGTCCGAGATGAACTTGATCCGGGCGCCCGCCTCGCGGATCTCCCGGACCAGGCCGTCGTGGCGCGGGCGGTCGAGCACCACGACGGTGACGTCCTCGACGGCGCTGCCCTTGGCCTTGGCGACCCGGCGGATGTTGACCGCCGCCGGGGCGGTGATGTCGACGAACTCGGCCGCCTCCGGTCCGGCCACCAGCTTGTCCATGTAGAACACGGCGCTGGGGTCGAACATGGTGCCGCGGTCGGCGACGGCCAGCACGGCCACCGCGTTGTTCATGCCCTTGGCGGTCAGCGTGGTGCCGTCCACCGGGTCGACCGCGACGTCGCACTCGGCGCCGGTGCCGTCGCCGACCCGCTCGCCGTTGTAGAGCATCGGGGCTTCGTCCTTCTCGCCCTCGCCGATGACGACGACGCCGTTCATCGAGACGGTCGAGACGAGGGTGCGCATCGCCTTCACGGCGGCGCCGTCCGCGCCGTTCTTGTCACCCCGGCCGACCCACCGGCCGGCGGCCATCGCGGCCGCCTCGGTGACCCGGACGAGTTCGAGCGCGAGGTTCCGGTCCGGAGCCTCGGGCGCGACCTCCAGGGCACTGGGAAGCTGGTGCGGGTACTGCGTGGACATCGTCGTTACCTCTCTGTACGCGACGACCAGTGAGCGCCCGACTACTGCCAGGTCGAACGCCGTGGTGAGGGTATTGCGATCGTATCTGCCCACGAGATGACTGTCTGTGGCGCGGGTCGCTGCTCTGTGGCGGAAAACGCCTGTTCATCCCGTTTCACCCGGACGTGAATACCCCTGGTGACCGCCCCGGGATGTGGATGAGTCACCATGTGGGGGTGGCAGCAGACAACAAGGGCATGAGGGGCCGGCAGACCGTACGGGACATGGTCCTGTCGATGCTGGTGGTCGGTTTCGTCGTCTGGATCGGGTACCTGTTCCTCCCGCACGACGCCAACGGCGACCCGGTGCACGAGGTCGCGTACAAGGTGGAGACCTCCACCGCCAGGCGTGCGGCGCCGTACCCGGTGCTCTCCCCGGAGGGGCTGTCCGACAAGTGGCGGGCCACCTCGGTCAGCTACAAGCCGGCCGACCAGAACAACGGCAGGGGCAACGCCTGGCACCTGGGCTTCGTGACCCCCTCCGGCCAGTACGCGGCCGTCGAGCAGAGCGACGTGCCGCGCGACTCCCTGCTGGCCGCCTACGTGACGGGCGCCAAGCCGGACGGCACCGCCGAGGTGGCCGGCCGCGCCTGGGAGCGCGTGCAGGGCGAGAAGGCCCGCGCGCTGACCGTGCAGACCGGCCCCGGGACCACCCTGCTCACCGGCACCGCCTCCTACGAGGAGCTGGCCGAACTGGCGCAGGCGCTCAAGTAGCCCGCCCCCGCTCCACCCCGCCCGGCACGCGCCGGAGCATCCTGGACGACGCCGAAGGGCCCCGCACCGGACGAACCGGTGCGGGGCCCTTGCGCGCGGGGCGGATCAGACGGTGGTGACGACCTCGTCGTAGGCCAGGCGCGGCGAACGCGGGAACCAGGCGTCGTCGCCCGGCTTGCCGATGTTGACCACGGCCAGCACCGAGTGCTCGCCGTCGCCGAAGAACTCCTTGTTGATGCCCTCGGCGTCGTAGCCGGTCATCGGGCCGGCGGCCAGGCCGGCGGCGCGCACGCCGATGATGAAGTACGCGGCCTGCAGGGCGCCGTTCAGCGTGGCGGACTGCTCACGGACGCTGCGCTCCGAGAAGAAGACGTCCTTGGCCTGCGGGAAGTGCGGGAACTGGGTCGGCAGCTCCTCGTGGAACTCGTTGTCCGCGGCGAGGACGGCGACCAGCGGGGCGGCGGCGGTCTTGGCCTTGTTGCCGTCCGCGAGGTGCTGGACGAGGCGCTCGCGGCCCTCGGTCGAGCGGACCAGGACGACGCGCAGCGGCTGCTGGTTGAAGGCGGTCGGGCCGTACTTGACCAGCTCGTAGATGGCCTGGACCTGCTCCTCGGTGACCGGCTCGTCGGTGAAGGTGTTCGCGGTGCGGGCCTCGCGGAACAGCAGGTCCTGGGCGGCGGCGTCGAGTACCAGGGCGTCGGTGGTCATGCTTCTGCACCTCATGCGAAAGGGGGTTCGTCGGTATGATCGGCCGCAGCCGGTCACTTCATCCAACATAGGTGAAGTTTCAACGATTCCCCAAGCGAATGTGACCTGCCTCACTCCCCGCCCGGGCCCGCGCCCTCCTCGGCGGCCAGGGCGGCGTCCAGCCGGGCCCGGGCGCCGTCCAGCCAGCGCTGGCACACCTTCGCCAGCTGCTCGCCGCGCTCCCACAGGGCCAGCGACTCCTCCAGCGACGTCCCGCCGTTCTCCAGCTGCCGGACGACGTCCAGCAGCGCGTCCCGGGCGTGCTCGTAGCCCAGCGCGTCGTCCGGGTTCGGCGCCGCCGCGTCCTGCTGCTCCTGCTGCTCTGCCATGCGTGCCAGCGTAGGGGGTGCGGGTGACAGCGTCAGCCTCCGTCGGCCGCCGTGACGTCGAAGCCGCCACCCGCCACCCGGGCGTGCAGCCCCTCGCCGGGCGCGACCTGCGCCGGGTCGGTCACCACCGTGCCGTCCGCCCGCTGGAGCACCGCGTAGCCGCGCTCCAGGGTGGCCGCCGGGGAGAGCGCCACCACCCGGGCCAGGGTGTGGCCGAGGTCGCTCTGCGCGTGGTCCAGCCGGTGCCGCAGGGTGCGCCGGGCCCGCTCCAGCAGGCCGTCCACCTCCTGCCCGCGCCCGTCCAGCATCCGGTGCGGGGCGGCCAGCGCCGGGCGGCTGCGCACCCCGTCCAGTCCGTGCTGCTCGCGGTCGACCCGGGACAGCACGTGCCGGCGGGCGCGGTCGCGCAGCTGACGGACCTTGGCCAGCTCCTCGCCGACGTCCGGAACCACCCGTTTGGCCGCATCGGTCGGGGTGGAGGCGCGCAGGTCGGCCACGAAGTCCAGCAGCGGCTGGTCGGGCTCGTGCCCGATCGCGCTCACCACCGGCGTACGGGCGGCCGCGACCAGCCGCACCAGCCCCTCGTCCGAGAACGGCAGCAGGTCCTCCACGCTGCCGCCGCCGCGGGCCACGATGATCACGTCCACCTCGGGGTGCTCGTCCAGCTCCCGCACCGCCGCGCTCACCCGCTCCACCGCGCTGACCCCCTGCACCGGGACGTTGCGCACCTCGAAGCGGACGGCCGGCCAGCGCCGCCGGGCGTTCTCCAGCACGTCCCGCTCGGCGGCCGAGCCGCGCCCGGTGACCAGCCCGACGCACTGCGGCAGGAACGGCAGCGGCCGCTTGCGCTCGGCCGCGAACAGGCCCTCCCCGGCGAGCCGCCGCTTCAGCTGCTCCAGCCGGGCCAGCAGCTCGCCGAGGCCCACCGGGCGGATCTCCGAGGCGCGCAGCGACAGCTGCCCGCGCGCCGCGTACCACTCCGGCTTGGCGTGCACGACGACCCGCGCGCCCTCCTGCACCACCTCCGCGACCTGGTCGAACACCGAGCGGAAGCAGGTCACCGTGAGCGACACGTCGGCCTGCGGGTCGCGCAGGGTCAGGAACACCACGCCCGCGCCGGGGCGCCGGCTGAGCTGGGTGATCTGCCCCTCCACCCAGACCGCGCCGAGCCGGTCGACCCAGCCGCCGATCAGCGCGGAGACCTTGCCGACCGGGAGCGGCGCTTCGGGGGAGCTGGTGTTGGCCATGCGTACGAGGCTAGCGGCGCGGGCCGACACGGCCGAGACCGCGTCGTCGCGGGTCGGTACGGCCGAGGCCGCGCCCGGCCCCGCGCGGCCCGACGGCGGTCACCGGGGAAGCCGTCCAGGGCGCCGCCCGTCGGCCCCGCCGCGGGCGGCGCCCTGGACGGCGAGCACCACCAGGCCGACCGCCAGCCAGACCAGCCCGACGATCTGCGCGGTGGGCGAGGCCTCGTACACCACCGCCCCGATCACCGCGATCCCCAGCGCCGGGACGACCACGTGCCGCAGCCACCGCCGCGAGCCGTGCCGCACCGCGTACCAGCCGATCACCGAGGCGTGCAGCAGCGCGAAGGCGGTCAGCGCGCCCACGTTGACCACCGAGGTGAGCTGGTCCAGCCCGTCGTCCCGGTCGGCCGCCCAGACCGCCGCCGCCATCGTGATCACCGCGGCCGCCAGCAGCGCCCGGCGCGGCACCGCGCTGCCCGGGTCGACCGAGCCGAGCAGCCGCGGCAGCCGGCCCTCCCGGCCCATCGCGAAGACCAGCCGCCCGGCCGCGGCCTGCCCGGCCAGGGCCGCGAAGGCCGCGCCGATCGCCTTGCTGGCCGCCACCAGCACGTGCAGCCAGTGCCCGACGCCGCTCTCCACGGTGTCGTAGAAGGCCGAGCCCTGCGCCGCCGGGTCGGCGGCCAGCTGCTGCGGGCCCAGCGGCTCCAGCAGCGCCGCCAGGTAGGTCTGGGCGACGAACAGCACCCCGGCCAGCGCCAGGCACCAGAGCACCGCCCGGGCCACCGCCGCCGAGGCGCCGACCGCCTCCTCCACGAAGGTGGCGATCGCGTCGAAGCCCAGGTAGGAGAGCACCGCGACGGACACCGCGGAGACCACCGCGGTCATCGAGAAGGCCCCGACGGCGGTGAACGGGGTGTCCCAGCCGCGCTGGGCCCCGCCCTGGGCCAGCGCCACCACGGCCGCGGCCACGAACACCGCCAGCACCGCGATCTCCATCGCGAGCACCGCGAAGCCGACCACCGCCGCCGTCCGCACCCCGACCAGGTTGAGCGCGGTGGTCACCACCACCGCGAGCGCCGTCCAGACCCAGCGCGAGACGTCCGGGACCAGGGAGTTCAGCGCGATCCCGGAGAACAGGTAGGCCACGGCGGGGATCAGGAGGTAGTCGAGCATCGCCATCCACCCGGCGATGAAGCCCGGCCCCTCGCCCAGTCCGGCCCGGGCGTAGGCGAACACCGAGCCGGTCTGCGGCACGGCGCGCACCATCTGGGCGTACGAGAAGGCGGTGAAGCCCATCGCCACCGTCGCGGCCAGGTACACCGTGGCGACGGCGCCGTGGCTCTTGGCGTCCAGCACGCCGAAGACGCCGACCGGGGCCATCGGGGCGATGAACAGCAGTCCGTAGACCATCAGATCGCGGACGCCCAGGCTGCGGCGCAGGCCGCTCGGCGTCACCTGCTCGCTCACAGAGCTCATAGACACCATATTTTGAGCGCTGTTGACCGGGTCTGCACGGAATGTGTCCGCCGTCGGCGCGGCTTCGCGCCGGGGGCCCGGCGGGCGGGCGCCGCTCGCGGCCGCCCGTACGATGGAGCCATGTCCAAGACCGCGCAGCGCCGTGTCCTGCTCGCCGCCCCCCGGGGCTACTGCGCGGGAGTCGACCGCGCCGTGATCGCCGTGGAGAAGGCCCTGGAGCAGTACGGGGCGCCCATCTACGTCCGCAAGCAGATCGTCCACAACAAGTACGTGGTGCAGACCCTGGAGAAGAAGGGCGCGATCTTCGTCGACGAGACGGAGGAGGTGCCCGAGGGCTCGATCGTCGTCTTCTCCGCGCACGGCGTCGCCCCGGCCGTCCACGACGAGGCGCGGGCGGGCCGGCTGGCCACCATCGACGCGACCTGCCCGCTGGTCACCAAGGTGCACAAGGAGGCCGTGCGCTTCGCCGACGAGGGCTTCGACATCCTGCTGGTGGGCCACGAGGGCCACGAGGAGGTCATCGGCACCATGGGCGAGGCCCCGGACCGGATCCACCTGGTGGACGGTGCCGAGGACGTCGCCAACGTGCAGGTCCGGGACGAGTCCAAGGTCGTCTGGCTGTCCCAGACCACCCTGTCCGTGGACGAGACCATGGCCACCGTCGGCGAGCTGAAGAAGCGCTTCCCGGGGCTGGTCAGCCCGCCCAGCGACGACATCTGCTACGCCACCCAGAACCGCCAGGTCGCGGTCAAGCAGCTGGCCCCGGAGACCGACCTGCTGATCGTGGTCGGCTCCAAGAACTCCTCCAACTCCGTCCGCCTGGTCGAGGTCGGCCTGGAGTACGGCGCCAAGGCCGCCCACCTGGTGGACTTCGCCGAGGAGATCCGCGAGGAGTGGCTGGAGGGCGTCACCACGGTCGGCCTGACCAGCGGCGCCTCGGTGCCGGAGATCCTGGTCGACGGCGTGCTGGAGTTCCTGGCCACGCGCGGTTACGACACGGTCGAGACGGTCAAGACCGCCGAGGAGCACCTGACCTTCTCGCTGCCCAAGGAACTGCGCCGTGACCTGCGCGCCGAGGCGGCTGGCAAGCTCTGACCCCACCCGGAAGGCCCGGCACCCCGCGCGGGGTACCGGGCCTTCCGCTGTGCGCGCCCGGGCGCGCTCTCGTAGCTTTGTGCACAGGCTGTGGACAAGGCACCGGCCGCGGACGCCCGTCCGCGGCCGACGGCGGAGGGCGGACGTGATGACGGCGGTATTCGGCGTGGACATCGGCGGCTCGGGGATCAAGGGCGCGCCCGTCGACCTCGCCCGGGGCGTGCTCGCCGAGGAGCGCCGGAAGGTGCTCACCCCGCAGCCGTCCGCCCCCGAGGCCGTGGTCGCCGCCGTCTGCGAGGTGGTCCGCCACTTCGACCACCAGGGCCCGGTCGGGCTGACCTTCCCCGGCGTGGTCGTCGACGGTCATACCAGGACGGCCGCCAACGTGGACAAGGGCTGGATCGGCCTGGACGCGGCGGGCCTCTTCCGCCAGGCGCTCGGCATGCCCGCGACCGTCCTGAACGACGCGGACGCGGCCGGGCTGGCCGAGCTGACCCACGGCGCCGGGCGGGGCGAGTCGGGCGTGGTCCTGGTGCTCACCTTCGGCACCGGCATCGGCAGCGCCCTGTTCGTGGACGGGACGCTGGTGCCCAACACCGAGCTGGGCCACCTGGAGCTGCGCGGCAAGGACGCCGAGCGCCGGGCCTCCTCGGCTGCCAAGGAGCGGCACGGGCTGGACTGGGAGCAGTGGGCCGGGCGGGTCGACGAGTACCTGGACCTGGTGGAGATGCTCTTCTCGCCGGGGCTGATCGTGATCGGCGGCGGGGTGAGCCGCAAGCACGAGAAGTTCCTGCCGCTGCTGAAGGACCGCCGGGCACGGGTGGTGCCGGCGGAGCTGCGCAACGACGCGGGCATCGTCGGGGCCGCCATGGCGGCGGCCCGGGCCGAGGGCTGAGGAGCCGGGATCGGGCCGGGGACTGAGGGGCCGGGGTCGGGGCCGGGGCTGAGGGGGCGAGGGGCGCTCCTGCGGCGCCGCCGCTCAGCGGGAGCGGCCTCAGCGGGAGCGCTGGATCCGGCGCTGGGCGACGAACCGGGCGAGCACGATCAGCGCGGCCAGCCCGGTGCCGGAGAACAGCCAGCCGGCCCGCAGCGCCAGCCCGGTCGCCAGCGAGACCACCTGGGCGGTGACGCCCGGGGAGCCCACCGGTTCGAGCAGCAGCAGTGCGAGGGCGAAGGCGATCGGCCCGCTGATCGGTGCGGCCAGCAGGTCGGCGTAGCGCACCCGGACGGCGAGCTGGAAGCAGACCACCAGGTAGCCGAGGCCGAACAGCCAGCCCAGGCCGTCGAACAGCAGCCGGTCCACGCCCGCCACCGCGAGCGTCGCCAGGACGGCGACCAGCCCGGTGCCGATGGCCGTCAGCCGGGTCGGCCGGCCGGTGCGCCGCCGCCCGTACAGCGGCTCGTCGCCGCGCCCGCGCAGCGGCAGGCGC
>NZ_JBSFJC010000025.1:0-82914 GCF_053597855.1 Kitasatospora sp. NPDC001225 | reverse complement strand
CAAGGCCGCCGCGGCCGCGAAGACCGCCAACGCCGCCAAGGCCTCCGCCAACCGCGACGCCGCCAAGGCCGTCTACTCCGCCAACCAGGCCGAGAGTTCGGCCCGGCAGGCCCGCTGGTCCGCTTCCGAAGCAAGCTCGTTCGCGTCCGCCGCCCGGGCCTCCGCCGAGGCGGCCGGCCAGGACGCCCAGGCCGCCCAGACCGCCGCCGACGAGGCCCACGCCAGCTACGAGGTGAAGCGGGACGCCGAGGAGAAGGCCCGGCTCGCCAGGCTGGAGGCGGAGCGCAAGGAGGCCGAGAAGCAGGCCCAGGCCGAGAAGGAGAAGCAGGACGCGATCGCCGGGATCGAGGAGGAGATCAAGAAGGCGAAGGAGGACAGCGACAACGTCAGCTACCTCTACCACCTCTTCTCCGAGAGCGTCCACCTCACCCTGGACGTCATCGGCGGCGCGGGCGGCGTCATCGCCCCCGGCCTCGCCGACATCGCCGACCTCGTCAACTGCGCCTACTACGCCGTCGAGGGCCGCACCACGGAGGCTCTCACCTCCTGCATCGGCGCGATCCCCTTCATCGGCGACGGCGCCGCCGTCGCCAAGCTCGCCCAGTGGGCCAAGAAGTTCGGTTCCTGGGGCGAGAAGGCCGTCGAGTTCATCCAGAAGCTCGTCACCAGGCTCCCCACCGAGTGCCTGCTGAACAGCTTCCCGGCCGGCACCCGCGTCCTGATGGCCGACGGCTCCACCCGCGCCATCGAGACGGTCCGGATCGGCGACGAGGTCCTCGCCACCGACCCCACCACCGGACTGACCGGCCCCCGCCGGGTCACGGACACCATCTACACCCCGGACGACCGCGACTTCACGGACATCTCCCTGGGTGCCGGGAAGTCCCTGACCAGCACCGACCACCACCCCTTCTGGTCCGAGAACCGGAAGCAGTGGACCGACGCCGCCGCCCTCAAGCCCGGCGACGAACTGCGCGACCCGGCCGGCCGGCCCCAGCGCGTCGAGGACGTCCGGCACTGGAACACCCTCCAGCCCGCCTACAACCTCACCGTCGACGACCTCCACACGTACTACGTGCAGGCCGGCGACCTGCCGGTCCTGGTCCACAACGCGAAGAACTACTGCCCGAAGCGGCTCGCCCTCGGTGTCACCGTGGACGACGACGGCAAGCTCATTCTGGACGCATTCGCCAAGTCGGATGCCATCAAGGCGAAGTCGTACCACGACTTCCCCAGGGGCACGAACTGGATGGAGACCGTCCGCGAGGCGCTCACTCCGGGGAAGAAGACCGAGATCTTCTTCAACCTCGACGAGATCGGGAAGGCGAACGCCCGGGAGTGGGCCGAGAAGTTCGGCGACCTCGCAGACCCCTCAAGGCACTGGACGGCCTGGGAGCTGAAAATGATCAGGGAGTCGCCCAAGGAGGTGCGGGACCGCGTGAAGTGGTACGAGAACGGGGTCGAGACGACGAGCCCCTTCGACTGAGACGAACCCCCTTCGAACGCACGGCCGTTGAGCTGCTGACCATGCGCCCGAACTCCGGGCGCGACGGATTGTCCGCCTAGGCTCGGGGAACGTGCTCGAAGCCGCCGTCGCCGCACGCTCGATTTCCGATCGGTCCCAGGAGCCCGCCAGAGTCCGCTCTGGCGGGCTCCTGCTGGTCCTGACAGGTGGCACAAGTGACGGACGTGTCGGGAGGATCGCGCAATCACCGTGCGGGACGGTCGGGTCCCGACTGAGGACCTCCGGGAGTCGGCCTCCGTATAGGTGCTCCGCTGGACCCGTCGCCGGTGGTGGCACGTCGGCCCCCTCCGAGATCGGAGGGGGCCGGGGGGGTCGCTCCCGGTCGGGATCAGCAGCCGATGTAGCGCATGCTGAGGCCGGTGATGTGGGTGCCCGAGGGCGCGTAGAGGGTGATGGCGCGGGACTTGCCCTTGCCGCCGGCCCAGTCGCTGTCGACGTGGCCGCCGTTGGAGAGGGTGCCGCGCACGTACGGACAGCGGCCGTCCGCCTTGGTGTCGTGCACCGTGCCGACGACCTTGGTGTTGTAGTTGCACCACTTGCCGTTGGCGTAGCCCTCGCCGGAGCTGATGCTCCAGTTCTGGGTGCACGAGTCGGCGGGCGGCGCGGCGTGGGCGCCGACGGCCGGGAGCAGCACGGCGGCGAGGGTCAGAGCGGCGACGGCGGCTCCGTGGACGGCGAGACGGCGCTTGGACATGGCGGTACCTCCACACGGGGTTCACGGTGGGCATCCGGAGGCCGGGGCGGCGGGGCAGCAGGACATCGGCGGCGGCGCGCGGAGCGCGGCACGACCGGCACCCGCCCTCGGCGTTCCACCGAGCGTGACGTATTCGAACGACCGTCGTCAACGACGGAGTCGGCCACGAGCGGCGGCGGTCCACCCCTGCGGCACCGGGGTGGTACGGGCGCCCCAAGGGGTACGTCCCGCACCATGGGGGTGAGGTCGGACGGTCGTCCACGTGCGCGAACCTCGACCCGAGGTTCGCCAGTCGGGCGCCGGACAGCCACCGGGGCCGACGGTGAGCGGGTCTCCGGGCGGGCCGTTCCGCTGACGCCTCCCGGCGGGGCAGGCCGGTCACAGGGGCCCGGTATCGATCCTGACGAGGGTCTGCCGCACGGTGCCGTCCGGCTCGTACACGGTGCGGTACAGGTACGGGACGCCCGAGCCGTCGAACACGGCGATGCCGTCCTCGACGACCGCCCGCTGCTCGGCGATGGCCCGGAGCCGGCCGTCCGAGTCCGGCGGCAGCTCCGGCTGCGGGGGGCGGCGGTGTCGCCCGGCCATGGCGGCCCTCACTTTCGCTCTGTGCGGGCCACCCTCCAGGGGCCCTCCGGCGGCAGCGTAGACCCCTGCGGTCACCACCAGTCCTCTAGCTCTTCTGGGCGCGGTGGGCGGCGACGCGGACGCGGGTGGCGCAGCGGGGGGTGCAGTAGCGCTGTGGGGTGCGGCGGCCGGTGTCGATGAAGAAGCGTCCGCAGCCCGGGGCGGCACAGCGGCCCCAGGCGCAGGTGCCGCGTTCGCTGAGCCACAGGCCGAGGGCAAGGGCGGCGGTGGAGAGCAGCCAGTGGGTGAGGCCGGCGTCGGCGGGGGCGCGGGTGTGCAGGGACCAGGGCCGGCCGGGGAGGCGGACCAGGCGGGGGCGGGGCGGGTGGCGGTCGAGCAGGGTGTTGATCAGGTCGGCGGCGTGGTCCGGGTCGTCGGTTTCGAGGACGGCGGTCACCTCGGCGGTGGCCTGGCGCAGTTCGCGGGCGTCGGCGTCGGTGAGCCGGAAGGGCGGGCCGCCGTGGCGGTCCAGGAGGGCCTGGAGTCCGACGGCGCCCGTGTCGGGGTCTTCGCGGACAGTGTTCGCGAGGTCGGTGAGGAAGTGGAGGCCGCGGGGGTTGCCGTCGTCGCCGTCCTGGGGCCGGGACTGGGGTTGGGGTTGAGGCTGGGACTGGGACTGCGCCATGGGGGTGGCCTCGCGGGGTCTGGGAGGGTGCCGTCCGGACCATGGTAACGTCAAAATGACCCAGTAGGCGTTACTGAGGAGTGGTGGCATGCGATACCCCGGGACCACACCCGTGCTCATCGTCGGTGGCGGACCGGTCGGCCTGACCCTGTCCGTCCTGCTGTCCGGCCACGGCGTGCCGCACCTGCTGGTCGAGGCGCACCCGGACACCTCGCGCCACCCCAAGGCCCGTGGGGTGTCGGCGCGTTCGATGGAGGTCTTCCGGCGGTGCGGACTGGAGGAGGAGGTCCGGCGGGCCGGGCTCCCGGCCTCGCAGGTGTTCTTCTACCGGGGCCGCAGCCTGGTCGACCCGGACTTCGTCCGCACCGGCGTGGCGGCCGGCACGGCGGAGGACGCCGAGCGCACCCCTACGCCCGGGCTGATCTGCTCACAGGACGCCCTGGAGGCCGTCCTGCTCCGACGGGCCCGCCAACTCGCCCCGGACGGCGTCCGGTTCGCCACCCGTCTGCTCTCCCTCACCCCACGGGACGGACACGTCCAGGCCCTGCTGGAGCACCGCACCACCGGCGAGCGCCACACCGTGCGCGCCGACTGGCTGGTCGGCTGCGACGGTGCGTCGAGCACCGTCCGCACGGCGGCCGGCATCGAGATGGCGGGGCCGACCGGCCTCGGCCACTTCCTCAGCATCCGCTTCGAGGCACCGCTCGGCGAGGTGGTGGCCGACCGCGCCAGCGCCTCGTACTTCCTCACCGAACCGGGCCGCGGCGGCTTCCTGGCCGTCGACAACGACCGCCGGTGGATCTACCAGTACCCGTACGACCCCGAACTCCCGGGCATCGACGACCTGTTGAGCGACCACCGGGCACTCGCCCGGCTGGTCCGGGAGGCCGCCGGACTGCCCGGGCTGGCCGTCACCGTCCAGGACACGATGACCTGGCGGATGGACGCCCGCCTCGCCGGGGCCTACCGCCGCGCACGGGTGCTGCTCGCGGGCGACGCCGCCCACGTGGTGCCGCCGACCGGCGGGCACGGCATGAACACCGGCATCGGCGACGCGGACAACCTCGCCTGGAAGCTCGCGGCGGTCACCGCCGGGACGGCCGGCGAGGCCCTGCTGGACACCTACGAGGCCGAGCGGCGCCCGGTGGCCCGGCAGGTCATCGACATCTCGCTCGCCAACTCCCGTGCCCGCGCCGGGTACCGGATCGACGACGAGCTGCTGCTCACCGCCGCCTACCGCTCGACGGCGGTCCTCGCAGACCCGACAGCCCCGGAACGGCCACCCCTGGACCCGGACCGCGAACACCCCGACGGCACGCCCGGCACCCGCCTCCCCCACCTCCGCCTCCCCGGCCCGCCCGGGGCCGCAGCCACATCCACCCTCGACCTGGTCGGGCCGGGCTTCACCCTGTTCACCACGGCCACGGAGGACGCCGGCTGGCAGCACCAGGCGGACACCGCGACAGCGGCGGGACTGCCGGTCACCGTACACACCCTGGCGCCCCCCGACTGGGCCCGCGCCACCGGCCTTCCCGCCACCACCGGCGGCGCCGCCCTCGTCCGCCCGGACGGCCACATCGCCTGGCGGGCGCGGCAACCACCCGCCGGAGAAGGCGAGTTGCTCACCATCCTGCGGCACGTGCTGTCCGCGGCGGAACGGCCGAGCCCCTCGGTCCAGCCGTAAGGACCACCGACCTCGACGACAACACCGCTCAGCTGCGGGCGTGCCGGATCTTCAGACGGCCGAAGCCGGTGGTCCCGGTGATCCGTATCGTCGGGTTGCCCACGGAGGAACGGCGGGGAGGCGTGTAGCGCACGTCCTTCCAGCCTCCCTGGAGGCCGTCGATGTCGACGACGGCGTCGCGCGGGACGGTGATCTTCGCACTGCCGGTACCGAGCCCCAACTCGATGTCGATCACCGGATGTTCGATGACCGCCTCCGACAGGTCCAAGTGCACCCGCCCGAAGGCCGACGCCACCTGAAAGCTGCGCGGAACCCGCCAGGGGCCGCGGCGCACCAGGCGCCCGCTGACGGCGGCGATGGTCGGGACCGCTCCCTGGTCCGGCTCGGGGAGCGAGGCCAGGGGCGGCGCGAGGTCGGAACGCGTCTTCGCGGTGAGCACCTGGTGGAGACGGTCGTCCATCTCCTCGCGCGAGATGTGCCCTTCGGTGAACGCCTCTTGCAGGCGCTCCACGGCATGGTCGCGTTCAACGTCGTTGATCGGCAGGTTGTCCGACAGAGCGATCACCGTCCTACTCTAGTCCCGCTCCGGGGGCGGGCCGCGGCGTGGGACCGGCTCAGCCCGCAGGGCGACGCCCAACTGGCCCGACCAGTCCCAGGGAGGACACGGCGCGGCACCTCCGGTGGATGCCCGGGCGGGAACCCCTCCGGCACGCTCGGTACGGGGGCGGCGATGCGCGCCTGCCCCGGAAGGGACGCAGCCCATGCCCGACGTGACGACACCTCCGCGCGCCCTGAGGCGCGGCCTCCGCTCGGCGGCCGCGCTCCTGGCCGCCGCCACCCTGCTCGGCGCCGGTGCCACCGCGAGCTTCGCCGCACCCCCCGGCCGCCTGCCGGTCGATGCCCAACCAGCGGGCGAGCAGGGAACGTTGGCGACTGGAAGCGCCGAGGCCACCGCACTGCGCACCACGCTCCAGGGCATCGTCGACACCGGTTCCTCGGCAGCCGTCGGCGAGGTCCGGCAGGACGGGCGGACCATCTGGCGCGGGCGGGCCGGCGCGGCCGACCTGGCCACCGGCACGCCGGTACCCGAGCACGCCCGGTTCAGGATCGGCAGCGTCACCAAGACCTTCGTCGCCACCGTCCTGCTCCAGCTCTCCGCCGAGCGGCGCATCGGCCTGGACGACCCGATCGACCGTCACCTGCCCGGCGCGGTCCCGAACGGCTCGGCCATCACCGTCCGCCAGCTCCTCGACCACACCAGCGGGTTGTACAACTACACCGATGCGCCCGGCCTGGATCCCCAGGACGAGTCCCAGTACCTCGACTGGCTGGCGGGACCGCGCTGGCAGACCTACCAGCCGGCCGACCTGCTCGCACTGGCCAACCGCAACGCTCCGTACTTCCCGCCGGGAGAGGGCTGGCACTACTCCAACACCAACTACCTGCTCGCCGGCCTGCTCGTCGAGAAGGTCACCGGCCACCCCTGGCAACAGGAGGTCGACCGGAGGATCATCCAGCCGTTGGGACTGCGCGACACCGGCATGCCCGGCCGCTCCGTCCGGCTGCCCGGCCCCCACGCGCACGGCTATGTGAAGCTCTCGACCGGGCCGGTGGACGTCACCGAACTCAACCCGTCCGTCATGGGCGCCGCCGGGCAGGGCATCTCCGGCACCGCCGACCTCAACCGCTTCATCGCCGCCCTGCTGGACGGCCGGCTGCTGCGGCCCGCCGAACTCGCCGAGATGACCAGGACGACGGACGCCGGCCCAGGACGCGGATACGGGCTGGGGCTGGCCCGGTTCGACACTCCCTGCGGCGTGTTCTGGGGTCACAGCGGAGACCTCCCCGGCTACTCGACGATGGTCGCCGGCACCGCCGACGGCCGACGCCAACTGGTGCTCTCCCACAACCCGTACGACCGCTCCGACCCGCGCGCCGCCAAGTCCGCGGTGACGGCCTTCCTCACCACGGCCGCGTGCGGGGCCAACCCCGGGCACTGAACCACTCCCGGGACGCAGAACCGGCGCAGCGCCCGATGCCAGGGCCGGAGGTCAGAGCCGGGCGTCCGGCGGCGTGGGGTGGTCGTCCGCCCGGCCGTGGAGGGCCTGTCGGGCCTCCTCGGCCGACGGGGTGTCGCCGCCGAGCCGGGCGATGTCGGCCAGTGCGGCGCGGTGGGCCGTCTCGTGGGCCCGGGCCGGGTCGGTGGCGGTGTCCGGGATGACGCCGGTGCCCTCCCAGTTGCCGCCGGACACCGGGTTGATCGAGCGGGCGGTCGGGATGGTGGCCTCCAGGTGGGGGTGGAGCGTGAAGCCCCGGCGGGGGTTGGCGCCGCCGCCGGAGGCCTCGCCGACCACCACGGCGCGGCCGCGCTGCTGGAGGTCGTACGCGAGCGCCTCGCCGCCCGAGAAGGTGGCCCCGCTGATCAGCACGTAGAGCGGCTTGCTGCCGCCGAAGCGCGGGCCGGGTGCCGGCGCGGGGCTCCAGAACTGCCGTTCGGCGTCCTCCTCGCGGTCGTAGATCGTGCTGAGGTGGGTCGGGCCGTCGAAGAGGTGGCCGCAGATGTGGGCGACCGTGTACGGGTCGCCGCCGACGCACTCGCGCAGGTCCAGGACCAGGGCCTCGGCCCGCGCGACCAGGCCAAGCGCGGCGTTCAGCGAGTCGCCGGTCATGTCGAGCGGGAAGAGGATCGGCGCGAGCTTCAGCAGGGCGACGCCGCCCTCCAGCCGCTCGATCCGGGGTACGCCGCCGAGCGAGAGGTCGGCGGCCCGCGCCAGTTCGGCGAGGACGGCGCCGTCCTCCTGCTCCGTCGGGATCGCGTGCGGGTGGAACTTGAGCCGCAGGTGGCCGTCGCCGTTGACGGACTGGAGGTCCTCGGTGACCAGCCGGCCGAGCGTCTCGGGGTCGCCGGCCCGGTGGTAGCGGCCCCGGGACAGCGCGTCGTCGAGGCCCCGGGCGATCCGCTCGCCGATCTCGGGGAAGACGTAGAGCCCGGCCGTGAGCCGGCTCACCTCGGTGACGATCCCGGTGATCTCGGCCGACTGGAGCTGCGCCATCTGCTGTCCCCCGCTGGTGATGATCGGTCAGGTCGCGACGAGTAGAGCACGCGGCTTGCGAAAGCGTCAAGAACATTGGACGCTTTACGCATGGACGACCAGCAGCGGGAAGACCGGCCCCAGGAGCACGAGCCCCACGACCCCCAGCCGGAGGGCCACCAACCCGAGGACCACCAGCCCGAGGACCACGAGCTGACCATCGAGAGCCCGCAGCAGTACAAGGCGCTCTCCCACCCGCTGCGCCAACGGCTGCTGCTGGCACTCGGCGGGCAGCCCGCCACGGTCGGCCGACTGGCGGCGCTGCTGGACAGCCGCAAGGGCACGGTGGCGCACCACCTCAAGGTGCTGCAGGAGGCCGGCGTCGTCCGCATCGTGGAGACCCGGAAGGTGCGCGGCGGCAGCGAGCACCTCTACCAGCGCACCACCCGCCGGATCGCCGTCACGGAGCGTGGTGCCGGACGCGACGCCGGGCCGACCACCGCCCTGCTCAAGGCGGTGGCCGAGGAGTGCGCCGACGCCCCGCAGGAGCCGGTGCTGGTCCTGCGGCACCTGCGGCTGACCGCCGACCAGGCCGCGCGCCTCGGCGCCACCCTCCAGGCCCTGGTCGCCGAGGCCGCCGAGGCCCCGCCCGGCGAGCCGGTGCACGGCGTCCTGGTGGCGCTCTACGAACAGGCCGCCGGACGCGACGACTGACCGCCGCGCCCCTACCGGCCCCGCTCCCCCGCTCTCCTACTCCGTCGCCGTCCGTACCGCCAGGGCCGCCTCCCGGACGTCCGGCTGTGGGTGGCGGCGCAGGGTGCGGAGCAGTGCTCGCCACTGCGAGCGCCAGCCGGTGCGCGGGCCCAGGGCGTGGGCGAGGCCGACCGCGAACAGGCCTTGGGTGTGGCCGCCGTGGGCTGCGAGCCGTTCGGTCACGGTGTGCAGGACCGCCGGGTCGCCCGGGCGGCGAGGCATGTTGAGCCGGCTCCGCAGGGCCTCGGCCGTGCGGGCGGCCAGCACCGGGCGGTCACTGTGCAGGGCGGCCAACCGGTCCAGCTCGGCGAGGAGATGGTCCTTGGCGGTGTCGAACTCCAGGGTGGCGGTCAGGAGTTGGACGGCCTTGGGTATGAAGTCAGGTTCGGTGGAGAGGAGTTCGGCTGCCTCGCCGACCGCCTTCAGGCCCTCCGCCGACGGGCGGTCGGCCGCGCCGGCGGCGAGCCGGGCGACCAGGTGGTCGATCCGCTGCCGGGCCGGCCGGTCCCGGTCGGCGGCCGCGTCCAGTCCGCCGCTGCCACCGTCCCCGTCCACGTCCCCGTCCTCCCGCTCCGGGGCTCCCGCGGCCGATGCCTCGCTCGCCAGCAGCTGCGCCAGCGCCTCGGTCAGCCGGCGGCCCGTGCCGCCGACGGCGAGCGCGGCCAGGCCGGCTGCGGCGGCCCGCCAGGAGGAGCGGTTGGCGAGGTCGACGGTGCCCGCCAGCAGCAGCTCCTCCGCTTCGGGGTACCAGGGCGACCAAGCGGCCAGCAGGTCGAGCGCGACCTGGGCGGTGTGCGGGTCGTCGCCGCTCGCCACCCGGGCCACCAGCGCGGCGTAGCGGGGGCGGTCGGTGGTCGGCAGGTCCAGCGGCCGGGTGCGCAGCACGGCGGACCGGGCCACGGGGGCGCCCGTCGCGGCGTCTTCGAGCAGCCGCCAGGCCGCGGGTGCGGGGAGCAGGTCGACGGTGGCGGCCACGACCGCCGCCCGGACGTCGCGGTGCTGGCCGGGCAGGTCGTGGGCCTCGGCGAGGAGTGCGCCTGCGGTGTCCACCGGCAGCAGCCGGGCGGCCAGCCGCACCAGCTCCTTCCGGCTGGTGACCTTCGCCCCACCGCCGCCGGCCACCCCGCCGCCGGCTTCCGCGGCCCCGTCCGCCGCCGGCAGCAGCACCGCCCGCAGCATGTCCGCCAGTCGCGACGGCGCGACGAACCCGGCGGCCCGCCCGGCCGCGTACAGCGCGACCCGCGCCCGGTCGTTCCCGGCCTGGGCGAGCAGCAGGGGCAGTGCCTCGGCGGGCCGGTCGGTCCAGATCAGGGCTCCGAGCGCGGCCTCGGCGAGCACGGTGTCCGGGGAGTCGACGTACGGCCGGACGGTGGCGAAGCCGCGCTCGGGGACCGCCACCACGGTGCGCAGGTGTCCGGCCCGTACCTGCCGGGGCAGCGAGGCGTCGGCCGCGGCTGCCGCCAACAGGCGTGCGGCGGCGGCCTGTTGGGTGGGTGTCCAGCCCTCGATCCCGTCGACCGGCGGCAGCCAGCGCGTCCCCGCCGCCAGGAAGCGCCCGTACGGCGGGGTGTCGGCGAGAACGGTGTCCAGCAGGTCGGTGCGCCCGCGGGCCAGCACCCGGAGCACCGGCGGCAGGACGGCGGCCGACGGTTCCAGCTCCAGCACCCGTGCCACCCGTTCGCCGCGGGTGGCCGGGTCCGCGAGCCAGTGCCGGACGGCCTGGATGAAGGTCGCGTTGTCGCCGAACTGGATGGCCTCCCAGAGGAGTTCCTGCAGTTCGGGCAGGTGGTGGGCACGCCGGCCCAGGGCTCCGGCCAGGGCGAAGGTCAGCGTGTGGTCGACCCGGTCCGCACCGGCCGCCAGCCACGGGCGCAGCGCCTCGAAGACCTGTGCCTCCTGTCCGCGCCGGAGCACGGTGTCCAGTCGGCCCAGCGGAACGCTGCCGAGTATCCCGGAGAGCTGCCGCAGGGCGGCCAGGGCCCAGCCCAGCAGCGGCTGTTCACCGCTCACCGCGTGCTCCCGCAGGACGGCGAGGGCGAGTTGCGAGAGCGCTCCGCGGGTCTGCCAGGAGGTGTCCCGGGCCTCGACGGCGTCGGTGACGATCCGGCCAAGGGCGGCGGCCGCCGCCTCCCCCCGGAAGAGCGCGGGCGGGACCTCGGCCAGCGCGACCAGGGCCGGGGAGCGGACCGGATCCTGCTCGTTGCGCAGCCGCAGCAGGTCGTCGAGGAGTTCGCCGACGGCGGCCGGCTCGCCCGACCGGGCCGCGTTGCGGACCAGCAGCGGGTAGGCCAGCGCCCGGTCCTCCGCGGCCGGCCGCCGGGTGGCGGCGAGCAGCCGCGGCCGGGCCTCGGCCACCGGCAGGTGGGCGACGTGGGCCAGCACGACCGACCACGCGGCGCCGCGCTCGGCGGCCTGCGCGGCCATCCGCCGGGCCTCGGCCTGCGCCCGTCGGCGGGGCAGCGCGTCGAGCACGGCCCCGGACAGCTCGCTGCGGCCGAGGTCCCGGTCCGCGGTGACGAGGTCGTAGAACGCCTCGCGCCGGGACGGCGGCAGGGCGCGCAGCAGCCGGGCGAGCCAGATCGGGGCGGTGCTCCAGGCCCGGCCGAGGTCCGGCAGCTCGGGCGGGTCGAGCCGGGCGACCCGGGTCAGCGCGCTGCGGGAGATCGACGCGGTGGCGGCGCGTTCGGGCGGCGTGATCAACCGGATGGTCCGGCCGGGCGCGGCGGTCAGCAACCGGCCCAGGCACCCCTGCACCGGCTGCGGCAACCACGTGGGGCAGTGGCGTTCCAGCAGGTCCAGCACCCGCTCCGGTCGGTGTCCGGCGGCGGCCGCCAGGACGTCCGCGTTGCGCTGCCACCAGGCGGGGCGGGCCGGCTCGGGCAGTTCGGCGAGCTGGCGGGCCACCTCGTCCAGCAGCAGGTCGGGGTGGCGGCGGGCCAGGGTGTTCCAGTGCGTCACGGCGAGGAACAGCCCGGGCAGGTTCCGGGCGACGGTCTCGGGCCCGCAGCCCGGCAGCAGCCGGGCCGCCGCCGCGTCCCCCCACGCCTGCCGGACGGGGAGCAGCAGCCGCTCCGCCAGCGCGGTGCGCCCGCGGGCGACGATCAAGGTGGTGAGCCGGTGGCGCAGGACGGCGGGCGCGTCGGCCATCGCCGCGGCCAGCAGCTCGTCCGCGACCGGCAGGTGGAGTGCGGCCTTCAGGGCCTGGCGGCTGACCGCCGGGTCGGGATCGGTGAGCCGCGCGGCGACGAAGGCGCCGTCCCCGGCGATCGTGGCGGCGACTCCGGCCAGCCCTCGGCCGTAGGCGCCGCGCTTGTCGAGTTCCGCCAGCAGCGGGCCGAACCGCTCCGGTCCGTCGCCCTCGTTCGGTCCCTCCGCTGCCCGTTCCTTCGTCCAGGCGGCGAGGCGCCGCATCCGGGCGGGGTGGGCGAGCGGGGCGAGCTCAGCGAGGAGGTGGTCGACGGCTTCGGCCGGGCTGTGCGGTGCACTGGACATGCGGGCCATTCAACAGGCCGCCCGCCCCCGCGGTCGCAGGGTTTTCCGGGCGGACCGGCCGCGGGGCCGGGAGGCGGGTGCGCCGACCGCCGCCGGCGAGCACCCGCGCCAACCGCTCTGCGTCCAGAACAAAGTAGGATGATTCGACTCCCGCTACGCGCGAAGAGTTCCACAAATATCTTATTTGACCGATTTACCTCCCGCTTCACACGCACGGAGCCACCCTCATGGACAATCCGTCCACCGACGCCAACGACGGCGCGATCGAGACCCGCGGCATTGAGCCTGTCCCCGACCACGAGCGCCGGGGCAGAGTCCGCGAGCTCTTCCCGACCTGGGTCGCGGCGAACATCAGCGTCCTGCTCCTCACCATGGGTGCGGCCCTGGTGGTGTTCAACCACTTGAACTTCTGGCAGGTCCTGGTCGTCGCCGCGTGCGCCGCCCTCATCTCGTTCGGCATGGTCGGCGTGCTGTCGGTCTCCGGGAAGTGGGGCGGAGCCCCGGGCGCGACCCTCTCCCGGGCCACCTTCGGGGTGCGCGGCAACCTCTTCCCCGGCGCGATCCTCTGGATCGCCCGGTTCGGCTGGGAGACGATCAACGCCGTCACCGGCGCCTACGCCGTGCTGACCGTCCTCGACCTGGTCTTCGGCGTCAAGAGCAACACCGCGCTGATCGTGATCACGCTCTTCGCCTTCGTCGCCTGCACCTTCCTGGTCTCCGGCATGGGCCGGAAGGCGCTGAACGTCTGCAACACCTGGTCGACGTACCTCTTCGGGGTCTTCAGCGTGCTCGTGCTGGGCTACCTGGTCGCGACCATGAACTGGAGCGAGGTCTTCTCCAAGCCCGCGGGCACCACCGCGATGATGATCGCCGGCATCGGCACCATCGCGGCCGGCGGCATCAGCTGGGTCCCCACCGGCCCGGACTTCGCCCGCTACCTGCCGCACGCCGCCTCCGGCCGGAAGATCGTCGGCGTGACGGTCTCCGGCGCCGGCCTGGTCATGGTGCCGATGGTGCTGATGGGCGCCGTGATGGCGGTGGCCTCGCCCGGCCTGGCCGAGGCCGCGGACCCGGTCTCCTTCCTCGGCGACCTGCTGCCGACCTGGCTGGCCGTGCCCTACCTGCTGACCGCGATCGTGGGCATGCTGCTGATCAACAGCCTCTCCATGTACTCGGCCGGCTTCACCGCGCAGACCATGGGCGTGAAGCTGCCGCGCGCCATGGCCGTCAGCATCAACGCCGTGATCTCGCTGGTCGGCGGCCTGCTGCTGATGCTGGTCGCCAAGAGCTTCCTGGGCTCGTTCATCACCTTCCTGATCCTGCTCGCCGTCTCCTTCTCGGCCTGGATCGGCGTCTACGCGGTGGACATGTACCGGCGCCGCTCGCGCGCGGTGCGCTACGACGCCGCCGCGCTCATGGACACCAGCAGGAAGAGCCGCTACTGGTACACGGGCGGCTTCTGCTGGCAGGCGATGGTCTCCTGGGTGCTCGCGCTGCTGGCCGGGCTCGCCTTCACCAAGTGCGACTGGTTCGCCGGCCCGTTCTCCGGCACCTTCGTCGGCAAGTACGGGCTCGCCTGGGCGGCGACCATCGTGATCTCCGGCGTGATCATGGCCGCGCTCCCGACCCCCCGGGAGAACACCTCCGGCGCCGACGAGCAGCCTGCCGAGCAGGCCGCTGAGCAGGCCGCCACCGTCTGACCGCACGACCACGCCCCCGGACCGCCCGGCGGTCGGCTCACCCGAGCCGACCGCCGGGCGGCTCCGTTTCGGCGGCCCACCGGTGGCTCCAGGCGGTGAGCGGGCCGAGGGCGGTGACGAGGTCGGCGCCGAGCGGCGTGAGCCGGTAGGCGTCGTCGTGCGGGGCGAGCAGCCCGGCCTCGGTCAGCTCGGCGATGCGGGTGCTGAGCACCCCCGAACAGCTACGGGCGACCGCCGCCGATCCCGGGCCGGGCCCTTGCCGCCATAGAGGAAGTAGTCGTACCACTTCACCTACGACGAGATCACTCTCAGCGGGACGGCTCACGCCACCAAGCTCTGCGCGCAGAGGTTGCGCGCGGTGCCCCACCCGTACGTGGGGCACCGCGCCTCGTGGGATTCCAGGAAGTCGAACCACACGACCTTGCCCACCCCTTCCACCGGATGCCAGCCCCACGCATGAGCCAGCGCCTCGACGAGGATCAGCCCACGTCCGCTGGTCGCTTCCGGGTCCGCTCCACCGCGTTCGAACGCCGGGTTGGAATCCGCGACCTCAACACGCAGCCGCTCGCCCGCGCGGCGAACGGTCACCGTGCAGCGTGCCTTCGAGTGCTCCATCGCGTTCGCGATCACCTCGCTCGCACAGAGCTCCAGCTCTTGCAGTGCTTCCCCGGAGAGCGGCACATCCCAGAAGCGGACGATGTCCATCACCAGCCTCCGCGCCGGCGGCACGGCCGCGCTGTCCGGCGGGACATCCCACTCCAGGGGCACCGGAAAGCGAGCGGTCTTGAGCGGGCTGACGATCATCTTCCACCCCATTGCTCCTCCATCACCCGTTCGACGGCAACGCGCAGTGAGTCACCAGGTGCGCCCGGTTGCTTCCGACATCAACTCAACGCCGACTCGACGCCGATGGCGAGTGAAAAACCTGGCTGCCAAGGGCGCCCTCAGAAGGAAAAACTGACCTTCCCTTTGCACATGGACATACGCCCTGAGTGACCATCGGGATACGCTGGGCACATGGTGGGCAACACCGAACTGCGCGCCGTCATGGCGGATCTGGGGCTCACAAGGGCCGACCTCGCGCACCTGGTCAACCAGGAACTCGTCGCCCTCGGGTGCCCTGGGACCCTCACCGTGAGGACAGTGGGCACTTGGCTCTCCGGACAGTCCCGTTGGCCTCAGGGCAGGATCCGCACCGCGCTCGAACGCGCGCTGAGGCGGACACCCGAGCAGCTCGGCTTCATCCCACACCGGACTGCCCAGCCCCAAGTGCCCTCGGAGGAACCTGTGCTCCGTCGCGACTTCCTCGCCGCTTCGGCCGCCGCCGCCCTCCCATCCATGATCGCCTCGCGCGGCCAGGCTGTCGGTCACACCGACGTCGACCGGCTCAAGGAGAGTCTCAGGACCCTCACCGCGCTCGATGACCACCGCGGAGGACACGGATCACTTGAGACAGCCGCTCTGGCCGGCTCCGATCAGGCACTCGGCAAGGTGGACAGGACGATCAGCGACAGCGTCCGGCGGCGTCTCTACAGTCTCGCCGCCGACTACACCGCCACCGCCGCGTTCTCGTGCATCGACGACCGCCGCTTGGACGACGCCGAACGGCATTTCGAGACGGCTCTGCGCCTTGCCGGCCTCGGAAACGACCACGTCACCACAATGCGGGTCTTCAACTGCCTCTCCATGGTGGGCTACCACCGCAACAAACCGGCGGCTGCCCTGTCGGCGGCCTGGGCCGCCCAGAACGCCCAGGCAGCCCGCCGCGACCCGCTCCTCGCCTCTCTCGCACACGCTCGGGCCGCCATCGCCCACTCCACCACGGGCGACCGGCAGGCCGCCCTCCGCTGCCTCGGCCACGCCCGTGATGCGCTGAGCCGCGTGGATGACCGCGAGCGCCCCACGTGGACCGACTTCTACGGCTCGGCCGAACTGTTCGCGCTGAGTGCCGTCGTCCACCAACACCTCGACAACAGCGCGGAGTCCGAGAGCGCATCACATCGTGCCCTGGCCGGGATCCCCCCGCAGTTTCGCCGCAACCGCGCCTCCGCCACGGCCCGCCTCGCACTCGCCCAGCTTGGACAGGGGGAGATCGAACAGGCCACCACCACAGCTAACAACGTGTACACGTTGATGGGTGACGACCCGCTGCCACCGAGGCTGCTGACCCTCCTCGGCGACTTCCATCGCGGCCTGATCACCCTGGCACCGACCTCGGCGGTTACGCGAGAGTGGACCGACCGAGTCCACGCCCAGGGAGAAACCCAGTGACGATAGCCCTCCGCCGCTACCAGGCCGGCGGTCTTCCCTCCGGCCATGCGCAGTTGCTCATCGACGTCCACGCGGATGCCTACCGGGACCAGGCCGACGACCCCTTCGTCCAGCGCTTCCCGTGGTTCGCCAAGCACTGGACGTCCCGGCCCGGTTACAGCTGCGTCATGGCCTACGACGGCGACGAGCCGGTCGGCTATTCCTACGGTGCGCCGCAGGAGGACGGCCGCGAGTGGTGGCGTCAGCACATGCCGCCGCCCGCCGACGCGTCGACGTTCGCCGTCTCCGAGGTCATGGTGCGCCCCGACTGGCGGAAGCTGGGAATTGCCGAGCAGACGCACGAGGCGCTGTTGTCCGGACGGGACGAGGCGCTGGCCGTTCTCTATGTCGACGTGACCCACCCTCGTGTCCAGGCCATGTACGAGCGCTGGGCGTACGAGAAGGTCGGCGAGCACCGTCCGTTCGAGGATGCTCCGCTGTACGCCGTCATGGTCCGCGCTCTTCACTGACCGGGCGGACCGAAGAGGTCCGTGCCCGCCGCGCTCGGTGGACGAGCGCGGCGGGCGCGTCCGTGCACCTCAGTGGCGGTGGTGGTTGTCGGGTTGGGCGGGGTCGCCTGGGTGTTCCAATCCCTCGACCAGGGTGAGGCGTTGGGCGCGTTCGTGGTCGAGCCAGCGGACGAATGCTGATCGGCGGGCGGCGGCGCGGAGGGCGGGGGTGGGGTCGTCACCCCCCTGGGTGGTGTGGGTGGCGAGGAGGGCTGCCGTCCAGGGGCCGGCGGTGACCCACGCGCCGGGTGGGGCTGCGCGGAGGGCTTCGGCGAGGGCGACGGGGAGGGTGGTGGGGTCGGCTTCCAACTCGCCGTCGGGGAGAGCGAGGTGCCAACTCTCGGCCGCCGGGCGGGTGGTCATCGTGCGGTAGTGGGCGATGTCCTCGGGTGAGGGGTCGATGTCGGCCGTCACGGCGTCGTAGACGGCGCGGACGGCGGCGCTGCCCTCGTAGGCGGCCGCTGTGATGGAGCCGAGTTCGACGGCGGCCTGCTGGTCGAGGCGGGCGGGGCCGTCAGGAGCCACGGGCAGGTCGCGTTCGGCGGCGACCGTCTCGCAGAGGGCTTCGGTCAACAAGACCTGCGCGACCCAGCGGGTCAGCTGGCGGTCCTCCGAACTGCCCGGTTGTGGCAGGGCGGTGGCGCGCGGGCCGTTCCGGAGGGCGGCGAGGCGGTGGTCGAGGGCCGCACGTGGGAGGGGGCGACCGTCGAGGAGGCCGAGGGTCATGCTTCCACCACCAGGGCGACGGTCGGGGCGTACTGGCAGCGGCCGAACCACATGACCTTCGCCAGGGCCCAGTACGAGCCCGGATCGGTGGATTCGGCGACGGAGACGGCGAATTCGACCACCGACGACGTGCCGGCCGGGACGGTGAAGCCGCGGACGGGGTCGGCGATGACGTCCCAGGTGCCCCAG
This sequence comes from Kitasatospora sp. NPDC001225, assembly GCF_053597855.1. Classification (NCBI taxonomy): domain Bacteria; kingdom Bacillati; phylum Actinomycetota; class Actinomycetes; order Kitasatosporales; family Streptomycetaceae; genus Kitasatospora; species Kitasatospora sp. NPDC001225. Next base: position 65,048 of record NZ_JBSFJC010000025.1, on the reverse strand, counting down.
GGGGAGACCAGTTGCAACTCGCCCCGGATCTCGCCGCGGGTGCGGTTGGTGAGGGTGAGGGAGAGGGCGGTACGGCTGCCGGGGACGACGTGCAGCGTCTCGGTGGAGACCTCGACGTCCAGGCCGGTGTCGCGGCCGCTGGTGGCCTTGGTGCCCTGGGCGATCGTCCAGTCCTCGGGGGTGTCGCCGGGGACGGGCAGCAGGCCGGGCAGTTCGCCGACGGCGATGGTCACCACGTCCTCGATCTGCTGGCCGTCGTGCTCGATCCGGACGGCGGCGAAGTGCAGCCCGCGCTCGGCGTCGGCCGGCGGGGTGAGGGTCACCGGGAAGCGCAGGTGGCCGTCGGGTGCGAGCCGGTACGGGCGGCTGCCGAGGCTCGTGGTCCAGCCCTCGGGCGGGAGTACGACGGCTGTGCCCTCGACGGCCGCGTCCCGCAGCTGGGAGGAGAGGGCCACCGAGAGCGTCACCGGCTCCCCCGCCGTCCGCAGCAGTCCGGGCGAGGCGCCGACGGACACCGGCAGGTAGCCGAGCGGTGCCGGGCCCCGGTTGTGCAGCCAGTAGCGGGCGTGGACGGGCTGGGCCGTCTCCGCCACCGGACCGAGGTCCGTCTCACCCTCCGGGGCTGTGACGGCCGGGGAGGCGAGCAGGGTGGCGATCTGCGAGCCGGCGAGGTCGAGGGCGGGGCCGTCGGCGGGGCGCGGGCGTTCCAGCAGGTCGGCGGCTCGCACGTTGTCCAGGCCGAGTGCGCCGCTGAGCTTCGCCGTCCGGCCGAGGCCGGTCGACTCGACCAGCCGGACGGTGAGTTCGCTGCCGAGCGGCGCGGCGGAGCCGTGCGCGATCGGGTTGCCGGTCGGCTTGAGGGCGCCGAGCAGCACCTCGCGCTGGGGTTCGACCCGCAGCCAGGAGAGGGTGGCCGGCAGCGGTCCTTCCTGGGCAGGGGCGATCCGGGCGTACAGCGGGTGGTTGAACTCCTGGCCCTGGGCGGGCAGTGTCTGGTCCCGCCAGTCGCCGTTGCCTCCGACCAGTGCGTAGCTGAACTCGTGCGTCCAGTGCTGGAGTTGGAAGGAGGCGCCGTCGGGCAGGGTGCGCCGGGGCGGGTCGATCCAGACGCCGGACGGCCAGCCGGTGCAGGAGCGCATCAGCGACAGGTGCAGCGCGCCGGTGGTGTCGACGGCGAAGCCGGGCAGGCCGAAGCTCAGCAAGGCCACGGTGTGGTCGGCGAGTTGGTCCTGGACGGCGGACGGGCAGACGGCGGTGATCCGGGCGTCGGCCAGGTCGTCGACCAGGGCGGAGGGGTCGGAGACGATCAGTGCCGGCAGTGCGCGCAGGTCGCGCAGGTCGGCGTCCGGGCGCCAGACCTCGGTGAGCGGGGTCGCCGCCGGTACCCAGACCGCGCCGTGCGTCTTCAGGGCGGCCGCGTACTCCTCGCCCGCCAGGTCGATCAACTCCCGTGCCACCGGGTTGAGGTCCGGCGAGCCGACCACGATGCGGAAGTCCGGCAGGTTGGAGTCCACGTCCAGCCAGCCGTACCGCGCCCAGTCGGCGCCCGAGGTGGTGGCGGTGACCCCGATCCGTGCCAGCGCGACCACCAGGGGGCGGGCGTCGGCGGCGTCGTCCAGGGTGGGGACGACGACCTCCGCCACGCCGAGGGCGCGCGAACCGGTCACCGTACCCGTGCTGTCGGTCAGTTCGGCCCGCGCGGTGGCGCCGAGGCCGAACCAGGTGTTGGCCGGGTTGTCCAGGGTCCACGGCGCCTCCGCCGAGTCCACGTCGGGCATCGCGAAGCCGCGTCCGACGACCGCGCCCGCGACCTCGCTGACCGGCAGGCCGCCGGGGACGTCCACCGGGAAGCGCAGCCGCAGCAGCCGGTCGGCGCCGGAGTAGTCCACCACCCGGGTGCGGCAGTCCACCCGGTCGAGGCCGCGCCACAGGGTGACGGTCTGCTCGTACCGGACGCCGTCGACGGTGCCGTCGATCACCAGGCGCTCGCCGAGCGGCCCGGTCTCCCGGCGGACGGCGGCGTCGGCTCCCCCGGAGCCGGTCACCGGTCCGCTGGGCACCAGGTGCCAGGGGCCCTCGCCGAAGTCGGGGTGCTGCGGGTACTCCTCGTACACGCGCAGCTCGTTGCCGATCCGCCCGTCCTGGATCAACTCCCGATCGTGCAGGAGGTCCTGAACCGAGCAGAGGCCGCCGCCGCGCGCCGGGTCGGCGGTCACCCGGTACCGGCCGTTGCCGATCGTCGCGCCCGGGGCCGGTGTCCACGGCTGCTCCGCCTCCCCCTCCACCAGTCGCCAGGTGCGCCAGCCGAGCGCGGGCACGTCCGCGGCGAGGAAGCGCAGGGTGCCCCGGTCGACGGCGCTGGGCACGGGCGAGCCGGCGTCGTCCAGCACCCTCACCGAGTCGGTGCCGGACGGGAGTTCGACACTCACCAGGTCGGTCCGGTCGAAGGAGAGCGTGTTGGCGACCACGACGGCCTGCCCCGCGCCCGCCGTGGAGATCCGCGCGGTCAGCGCGTCCAGCGCCGCGTCCCGGACGCCGGAGGCCAGGTCGTACGCCTCCCGCCAGCCGCCGAGCAGGTCCAGGTACACCTGGTCGGACTCGGAGCCGGTGATCGCGTCGTGGTGGGCGCCGTAGGCGAGTTGGCGCCAGACCTTGTCGAGCGCCGCGGCCGGGTAGCGGCCGAGGCCGTGCACGGAGACGAGCGTGGCGAGCTTCTCGGCGTCCACGGCCGCGACCTCGCCGGCCCGTTGGGCCTGCTTGGTGTCGATGTACGAGACGTCCTTGCCGGTGTACACCGGGTTCATGTCGCGGGTCTGCGGGCTGGGCCGCCGGCCGGTGGCCGCCAGCTCGGCGCGGACGGCGTCGAGGAAGTCGCGCGGGGTGGCGCAGACGAACCGGGGCCAGAGGTACCTGGCGGCCCAGGAGCGGTGGATCTCGGTGACCCACTTGTTCGGCGGGGTGTAGTCCGTGCCCACCGGCAGCAGCAGGTTCTTCGTCGCGCCCACGGGCTTGAGCTTGCGGTACAGCTCGTAGACGGCCTGTTCGGCGGTGGCGAGGTCCGGGGAGGAGTCCATCCACCAGCCGGCCGAGTAGTGGTGCGGCATGTAGTGGGTGAGCACGCCGTCCCCGCCGGGGGCGATCCACTCGAACTCGCTCGGGAACTGCATCACCCGGGCGTCGTCCTTGGCCTCGCGGAAGTTCTTCTGGATCGGGCCCCACTGGTGGAAGGGGCCGCGCGCCCAGGCGCTGCCGGTGAGGCCGGCCGCGGCGAGGTGGCCGGGGAACTGCGGGTCGTGCCCGAACACGTCGAGCTGCCAGGCGGTCCGGGGGTCGCCGCCGAGGATGTCGCGCTGGTAGCCGATGCCGTAGACGATGTTGCGGATGGTGGTCTCGGCGCCGGTGAGGTTGGTGTTCGGCTCGTTGTAGGTGCCGCCGACGAGTTCGACCTGGCCGCGTTCCAGCAGCTGCCGCAGGGTCTCGCGGCGCTCCGGGTGCTGGTCGAAGTACGGCTTCAGGTAGTCGACTTCGGCGAGCACGAACTTGTACACCGGGTCCCGCAGGGCGAGGTCCAGGTGGGCGTCGACGAGGGCGAAGCCGTTGCGCTCCCACAGCGGCCGGGTGGTGGCGTCGGCGGAGAGCAGTTCCCACGGGGAGGTGTAGGCGGCCTGGGTGTTCCACCAGACCGGGTCGTAGTGGAAGTGCGAGACCAGGAACATCGTCCAGCCGGGCTCGGCGACCTCGACCACGGATTCGGCGGTGGCGTCCGAGGCCCGGACGGTGACCGGGAGTCGGTCGCCGGGCGAGGCCCCGCCGATCTCCAGCGGGACCTCGACCAGGCCCGTGCCGGTCGCCTCGCCGCGGACGCCCGGGCCGCTGACGGTGATCCGGGCGGCCGGGCCCTCCAGCGTGACCCGCAGCACTTGGCGCGGGGCGTCCTCGGGGCCGACGAACAGATCGGTGCTCTCGACGGCGGTGATGGTGACCGGCACGGGGGTGCTTCCTTTCCTCGAACAGGGCGGCGCGGGACAGCGCGGGACAGCGCGGGACAGCGGGAGGGCAGCGCGGGCTACGCGCCCCAGGCCTCGAACTCGTAGACGCGGGCGGCCGGATCACCGTTCTGGGTCGGCGTGTTGACCACCAGCCGGACGTAGCGGGCGGCGGTGTCCACCGGGTGGGTGGTGGTGCCGGCCGTGTTGCCGGTGACGTCGGCGACGGTCGTCCAGGGGTCGTTGGCTCCCGAGCGGACCTGGATGGTGAAGTCGCGGGTGTTGTACGAGGTGCTCTCACCGCCCGCCGCCGCGTGCTTGACCACGAACTTCGACAGCTGCTTCGCCGAACCGAGGTCCACCTCCAGCCACTTGGCGGAGGTCAGCGCGCACCACTTGTCGCCGGTCCCGCCGCTGACGCTGCCGTTGACGGCCTTGGCCGGGCCCTCGTTGGCGTTGCACTGGCCGGAGGCGGTGGCCGGGCGGTTGAGCGCCAGGTTGGTGGAGGCCGGCGGGGTGCCGTTCCAACCGACGGTCGTGGACGCGGCGGTGGAGCGCCCGTAGGTGGTGGACACCGCCTCGACGTCCAGCGTGGTGGCGTTCTCGCCGCCCGCCCGGTCGAGCCGCCCGACGAAGTACGCGTCGTTGGGCGTGGCGCCGAGGAAGCTGCGGCTGCCGTCCGCGTTGCGGCGGTACACCTCGTAGTGGTGCACGTTGCCGCCGGGCGCCGCCGTCCAGGACAGCCGCAGCGACTGGCTGGAGCCGGCGGTCACGTCGCTCGCGCCGAGCACGGTGAGTCCGGCCGGATCCGCCGGGGTCTCCACGGAGCCGTCGTAGACGGCCAGTTGGCCGACCCGGAGGTCGTACGAGGGGTCGGACCCCTCGACCCGCAGGGCGACCTGGGCGATGGTGCGGCCCGCGTACGGGGAGAGGTCGAGGGTGTGCCGCTCCCAGCCGGTGCCGGTGTTGGCGCCGACGTCGACCGTGGTGAAGCTGCTCGGGGAGTCCGTGAACGACACCGCGGCCTTGAGCTTCGTGGGCCCGGCGGCCGGGGTCTTGACCACCAGGTCCAGCCTGGTGTTCGCGGCGACGGGCAGCTTGGTCTGGTACAGCCGTACGGTGTTGGCGGCGTCGAGCTTTCCGCTCAACCGCAGGGAGGAACCGCCCTGGTAGGCGTCGCCGAAGTCGACGGACGGGGTGAGCCTGCTGCCGGTCGAGTCGACCATCCAGCGGTAGGTGGGCGGGACGTCCTGGAGCGAGAGGTTGTTCCAGCCGCCGGTGGCGACCCGGGTGCCGGCCGCGTTGTAGAAGTCGCCCTGCCCGGTGTCGAAGGTGGTGACGAACGGCTTGGCGGTGATCGGCGAGGATTCGGCGACGTAGCCGGCCAGGCCGGGCCAGCTCGCCGAGAGGTCGGTCCGGGACGGGTCGTTGTTGGCGCCGACCCAGTAGCGGGCGTCCTTGGTGTAGAAGTCGGCGCGGTCGGTGGCGGACTTCCAGGTCCACTCGGGGCGGTAGAGGCCGAGCGAGGTGGTGTGCGGCTGCCCGGACGGGAAGAGGGCGGACCAGTTCACGCCGGTGTTGTAGCCGTTGGCCTCGGTGTCGATGCCGGAGTAGAGGTCGTACTCGCTGCGGCCGAGCTGCCGGGCCAGCGCCCGGGAGGAGTTGAGGCCGCTCGCCGACCAGTCGAAGTTCAGGAACATCGAGTCCGAGGTGCGCTTCGAACCGTCCTGCAGGAAGGGCGAGTTGGCGGAGGTGAGGGCGTTCTGCCAGTTCACCCCGCCGGAGGTGGTCATCGCGTCGTACCACATGAACTCGGTACCGCTCTGCGCCTTGGTGTACTGCATCAGGTTGCGCAGCTCGCCCGCCAGGGCCGAATCGCCGCCGCCGGTCTCCTGGTTGATGAACCAGCCGTCGAAGCCGTAGTACTGCGCGGCCTGGACGAGCTTGTCGGCGACGGGGTAGCGGCTGCCGGACTTCTGGACGAAGTCGCGCACCCACTGGAGCTGTCCGCCGTACGCGCCGGGCGGGAAGAAGACCGTGCCGTAGACCTTGACGCCGTTGCGGTGGGCGGCGTCGATCACGGTCGGGTTGGGGGCGAGGATGAGGCCCTCGCCGGCCGAGCCGCCCCAGAACACCAGCTTGTCGACGTACTGCCAGTAGCCGAAGGCGTAGTAGTTGGGGTCGGCGGAGCCCTGCGAGGGGTTGTTGGAGGTGGGGCCGAAGGAGACCAGCGAGGCGATCTTCCCTTCGCCGGTCCGGGCGTTGGGGTTGGCCCGCAGCGCCGGGTCGCTGGTGCGCGGCTGGAGCGGGACGCGGGAGCGGTTGAAGCGGGCGTCCGGGTCGGTGGCCGGGTCCCAGTTCAGGATGCTGTTGGGGTACCAGTACGAGGCGAAGGGCTGGCTGCCCTGGCCGGCGGTGGCGGCGGGTGCCGCGGCCGGCCCGGCGCCCGGCAGCGCGGCCGGTACCGGGTCGGCCCAGGCCGCGGGGGTGGCGGTCAGGGCGGCCGTCGCGAGGACGGCGCTGAGCAGCAGGGGGAGGCGTCGTGACATGCGGTGGCTCCGATCGAGCGGAGGAGGGTGGGGGCGGGCCCGCCGTCGCGGACGGGGGCCCGGCTGCATGCGGGCGTGCCGGTGCTGGAGCGTGTGGTGCCGGTGGTGGATCGGGTGGGGGTCGCGCCGCCGCCGGGCCCCCGGCGCACCGGAGCGGCGGCGCGGGGAGCGGGACGGTCGGCGGGACGGGCAGCGGGGGCCGGACGGGGTGCGGCGGAGCGGACCGAGCGGCTGCCGCTCGGCGCTGCGAGGCTAAACCGGTTCAGAACCGCTGTCAACGATGCGCGCGACAACCACTCCGGAGGGGGAAGTCCCGGGCGCGCCGGGCGGCGAGGTGGACTCCCGGACGGTCAGCCGCGGCGTGGGCATCTGGAGGTCCCGCCCCGCACCAGCCCCCTCCAGCGCCTCCAGCAGGCTGCGCGCGACCTGCTCGCCGAGCGCGAAGGTGTCCCGGCTGAGCGCGGTCAGCGGCGGGTGCACGATCCGGGCGAGCACCGAGTCGTCGAAGGAGACGATGGACAGCTCGCCGGGCACCGCGACCCCCATCTCCCCGGCCACGCCGAGCCCGGCGACGGCCATCACGTCGCTGTCGTAGACGATCGCGGTGGGCCGCCCGGCCCGGGACAGCAGCGTCCGGGTGGCGGCCGCGCCCTCGGCGTCGCTGAAGTCGGTGGGCACCGACACCGCCTCCTCCAGCCCGAGCCGGCGCGAGGCGTCGCGCAGCGCGCGGATCCGCCGCTGGGTGTGCTGGAAGTGCGGCAGCCCGGCGAGGTGGGCGATCCGCCGGTGGCCGATGGCGGCCAGGTAGTCGACGATCGAGAGCATCGCCTCCCGGTCGTCGGCCCAGATCCGCAGCTGGTTGCCGCCCTTGCCGGGCCCGCCCAGCACCACGGCGGGCAGCCCGAGTTCGTCCAGCACCGGCAGCCTCGGGTCCCTGACCTGGAGGTCGACCACGATGAAGCCGTCGACCCGGTGCTCGGAGGCCCAGCCCCGGTAGACCTCGATCTCGGCGGCGGTGTCCTCGACCACCATCAGGTGCAGCGCGATCGAGCTGGCCGAGAGCACCGCCTGGAGCCCGGACAGCAGTTGGCTGAAGAACGGCTCGACGCCGATGGTCCGGGCCGGCCGGGCGATCACCAGGCCGACGGCGTCGGACCTGGCTCCGCCGAGGGCCCGCGCGGCGCTGTGCGGGCGCCAGTTCATCTCCTCGGCGACCCGCAGGATCCGGGCCCTGGTCGCCTCGCTGACACCCGGCCGGCCGTTGAGCGCGAAGGACACCGCGCCCTTGGAGACACCGGCCTGGCGGGCGATGTCGGCGATCGTCGGTCTGCCCACAGAACCCGACTCCTCTCTTGACATCCAAGTTTAGGCGGGAGCATAGTCCCTGGCATAGCTAGACCGGTTTAGTTAGTCAGGTTGCGGAATCCGACACAACCCCCGAGCTCGGCACGATCCCCCACCCACCCCCAGGACCGGGAGACCCTCATGCGAAGAATCTGGGCGGCACTGACCACGACCGCGCTCGCCACCGCCGCGCTCACCGGCTGCGGACTCGGCTCCGGCGACACCAAGGACAGCGACGCGGTGGCGAGTGCGGCCGCCACCGGCGAGGTCAAGGGCAAGGTCTCGATCCAGACCTGGTCGCTCAAGCCGAAGTTCACCGACTACATGCAGGGCGTGCTGGACGGCTTCAAGAAGAAGTACCCCGGCGTCGACGTCGAGTGGCTCGACCAGCCCGGTGAGGGCTACTCCGACAAGGTGCTCAGCCAGGCCGCCGCCGGCAGCCTGCCCGACGTGGTCAACCTCCCGCCGGACTTCGCCTTCCCGCTGGCGAAGAAGGACGTCCTGCTGGACATCGCCAAGGCCGACCCCAAGCTCGCCGAGGAGTACGTCCCCGGCGGCGTGGACGCCTACCGGTTCAACGGCTACCAGGGCACCTTCGGCTACCCCTGGTACCTCAACACCGATGTGAACTACTGGAGTTCCGAGCTCCTGACGAAGAACGGCCTGGACCCGCAGAAGCCCCCGGCCAGTCTGGACGAGCTGATCGCCCAGGCCCGGACGATGAAGGAGAAGTCCGGCGGCCAGACCTACCTGATGAGCCGCAAGCCGGGCATCGGGGACCTGTACAACATCGGCGTGAAGATCATGTCCGACGACGGCAAGTCCTTCACCTTCAACACCCCCGAGGCCGCCGCGCTGCTCGACAAGTACCGCGACGCCTTCAAGGAGGGCCTGATGCCGAACGGGGTGCTCACCGACACCTACGCCGGCAACTCCAAGCTCTTCAGCTCCGGCACGGTGGCCTGGACCACCGGCGGCGGCAACTACATCACCAGCCTCGCCACCGACAACCCGACCCTCGCCCCGAAGGTCGTCTCCTCCCCCGCGATGGCCACCCCGCCGCTGTACGTCCAGGGCCTGTCCATCCCGAAGAACACCAAGAACCCGGCCGCCGCGGTGGCCCTCGCCCGCTGGGTGACCAGCCCCGAGAACCAGGCCGCCTTCGCCCACCTGACCAGCGTGTTCCCGTCCACCAAGGCCTCCGCGAACGACCCGTTCTTCAGCAAGAGCGACGGCACCAACGCGGGCGACGCCAAGGTGACGGCCTTCGCCTCGCTCGCCAAGGCCAAGCTGATCCAGCCGGTCGAGGTGGACGACGCGATGGGCACCATCATCAAGCAGCAGTTCGCGCTGGCCATCAGCGGCGACACCAGCTCCAAGCAGGCGCTGGACACCGCCGTCGAGCAGTGCAACAAGCTGCTCAAGGGCTGATCCGACGCCGCCCCGGCACCAGCCCCGCGGTGCCCCACCCCGCACCGGAGACGTACCAGCGACGTACCGGAGACGTTCCGGCGCGGCACCGGAGACGTACCGGAGACGTACCGGCGAAGTACCGGTGAAGCGGCGGGCCTCCCCCGCGCCCGCCGCTCCCCGGGAATCACCCGCACCACCCCCAGGCCCCAGGAAGGCAACGGCATGACCCACCGGCGTTGGTTCACCCCCTGGCTGCTCGCCGGGCCCGCGATAGTCTGGCTGGCCGTCTTCAACCTCTGGCCGGCCGTCAACACGGTGATCCTGTCCTTCACCAACGCCAAGCCCCTGGGCGGCGGGCAGTTCACCGGCCTGGAGAACTTCGGCCGGCTGCTGGACGACGACCAGCTCGCCGACGCCCTGGTCAACAGCATCGTGTTCATGCTGGTCTGCCTGCCGCTGCTGACCGTCCTGCCGCTGCTGCTCGCCCTGCTGGTGCAGAGCAAGATCCCCGGCATCACCTTCTTCCGCACCGCCTTCTACACCCCGGTGATCGCCTCCGCCGTCGTGGTGGCGCTGATCTGGGGCTGGGTGCTGGACGAGCGGGGCCTGGCCAACGGCCTGCTGCAGCAGACCGGGCTGGCCGACTCCCCGGTCGCCTTCCTGACCGACCGCTGGCTGCTGCTGTTCAGCGCGATCGCCCTGACCGTCTGGAAGGGCCTCGGCTACTACATGGTCATCTACCTGTCCGCGCTCGCCAACGTCCCGCGCGAGCTGCACGAGGCGGCGGCCGTGGACGGCGCCGGACCGCTGCACCGGTTCTGGCACGTCACCCTGCCCGGGGTGCGCCCGACCATGATCCTGATCTCGGCGCTGATCTCGGTGAGCTCGCTGCGCGTCTTCTCCGAGCTGTACGTGCTCTCCAACGGCCTCGGCGGCCCCGGCGGCCGGGACATGTCGGTGGTGATGCTGATCCAGATGTACAGCCGCGGCTTCAACGGGCACCTGGGCTACGCCTCGGCGCTCAGCCTGCTGCTGTTCGTCGTCACCCTCGGCCCGATGCTGTTCCTGATGCGGCTGAACCGGAAGGCGGCCTGACCCCCCATGACCACCGTCCGCACGCCCCAGTCCCCCGACACCCCCGCCGAGCCCGCCAAGGCCGCCGAGGCCGCCAGGCCCACCGGCCCCGCCAGGCGCTCCCGGAGCTTCAACACCCCCTCCACCGCGCAGACCGCCGCCCGCTACCTGCTCCTGGTGCTGGTCCTGCTGCTGGTCATCGGCCCCTTCCTGTGGCAGCTGTCGACCTCCCTCAAGGGCCCCGCCGAGGACGTCTACACCCGCACCCCGAGCTTCCTGCCCGACCAGCCCACCCTGGGCAACTACGGCAAGGTCGCCGAGGTCATCCCGGTGTGGACCTACGCGCTCAACTCGGTGATCGTCGCCGTGGTCTGCATCACCGGCAACGTGGTCGGCTGCACGCTGGCCGGCTACGCGCTCGCCCGGCTGCGCTTCCGCGGCGCCAAGCTCGTCCTCGGCCTCTTCCTCGCCACCCTGATCCTGCCCGGCGAGGTCACCATCGTCTCCCAGTACGTGCTGGTGCGCGGACTCGGCCTGGCCGACACCCTGGCCGGCGTCGCGCTGCCCGGCTCGATCGCGATGCTCAACGTGCTGCTGATGCGCACCGCCTTCGCCGCCGTCCCGGCCGAGTTGGACCAGGCCGCGCTGGTGGACGGCGCCAACGTCTGGCAGCGGCTGTGGCACATCGGCCTGCCGAACGTGCGCGGCATGCTCAGCGTGATCGTGATCTTCACCTTCATCGGCGCCTGGGACGACTTCCTGTGGCCGCTGATCGTGCTCAACGACCCGCAGAAGTACACCCTCACCGTCGGGCTCCAGTACCTCAACGGCACCTTCGCCGCCAACCCCCGGCTGATCGCGGCCGGCACCATGATCGCCTTCCTGCCGATCGTCGTGGTGTTCGGCGTCTGCCAGCGCTTCTTCTTCAAGGGCGTCGAGGAAGGAGCCGTCAAGGGATAGCCCGACCGGGGACCGCCCCCGCCGGTGACGACCCACCGTCCGTACGCCCCACACCCGTTGAGGAAGCCCTCCGATGACCCCGATGACCACCGCTCCCCGCTTCGGCGTCAACTACACGCCCAGCGCCGGCTGGTTCCACCACTGGCTCGACTTCGACCTCGACGCCGTGCGCGCCGACTTCGACTCCATCGCCGCCCTCGGCCTGGACCACGTGCGGGTCTTCCCGCTCTGGCCGGTCTTCCAGCCCAACCGCACCCTGATCCGCCCGCGCGCCGTCGAGCAGCTGACGGCCCTGGTGGACGCGGCCGGCGAGCGCGGTCTCGACGTCGCGGTGGACGGCCTGCAGGGCCACCTGTCCAGCTTCGACTTCCTCCCGTCCTGGACGCAGACCTGGCACCGCCGCAACATCTTCACCGACCCCGAGGTGCTCGACGGCCAGGCCGCCTACCTGCGCACCCTCGCCGGCGCGCTGAGCGAGCGGCCCAACTTCCTCGGGATGACGCTCGGCAACGAGATCAACCAGTTCTCCGGCGCCCCGCACCCCGCCCCGGACCGGGCCACCCCCGCCGAGGCGGAGGCCTGGCTGCGCCGGATGCTCGACGCCTGCGAGCAGGGCGCCCCCGGCCGGCTGCACCTGCACGCCTCGTACGACGCGGCCTGGTACCTGGACGAGCACCCGTTCACCCCCTGGCACTCGGCCCGGATCGGCGCCGCGACCGCCGTGCACTCCTGGGTGTTCAACGGCACCGCCCAGCGCTACGGCGCCCACTCCACCGCCACCGCGCAGCACGCCGCCTACCTGGTCGAGCTGTCCAAGGCCTGGGCGGACGACCCGGCCCGCCCGGTCTGGCTGCAGGAGGTCGGCGCGCCCGCCCCGCACATCACCCCGCAGGACGCGGCGCGCTTCACCGGCGCCACCGTGGAGGCCGTGCTGGACTGCCCGGACCTGTGGGGCGTGACCTGGTGGTGCTCGCACGACGTGGACCGCTCGCTCGCCGACTTCCCCGAACTGGAGTACAGCCTCGGCCTGTTGACCACCGACCGGACGGTCAAGCCGGCCGGCTCCCGGCTCGCCGAGGCCGCCGCCGAGGCCCGCCGCTCCTGGCAGCCGCCGAAGCCGCGCAGCACCGCCGTGGTGGTCGCCACCGGCGACGAGGCCCTCTCGCCCCGGCGCTCGGTCTGCGGCCCCGGCGGCCCGGTGTACGAGGCGTTCATGCGCCTCGCCGCGGAGGGCGCCCGCCCGACCACGGTGCTCGCCGAGCGCGCCGAGGACCGCGAGCACCTCGCCGCGCGCGGCATCACCGAGGTGGTCCACCCCTCCGACGTACCGTCCCTCTAGTCCGTCCGTTCCCCTCAGCCACGCAACGGAGCCCGCTGACATGCACGATGACCGCACCCTGGTCGAGTCCCGCCTCAAGCGCGTCCTGGACGAGCGCATCCGCCCGGCCGTCTACCCCGAGTCCGTCCCGCTGGAGGTCGGCATCTGGACGGCTCCCGGCGAGCCCGTCCCGGTCGCCGAGGGCCTGGCCGCCCCGCGCACCCCGATCGCGGTCGGCGACGCCTGGGGAGCGCCCTGGGGCACCAGCTGGATCACCGTGACCGGCACCGTGCCGCAGGAGTGGGCCGGGCGCACCGTCGAGGCGCTGATCGACCTCGGCTTCGACGCCAACATGCCCGGCTTCCAGTGCGAGGGCCTGGTCTACCGCCCGGACGGCTCCCCGGTGAAGGGCCTCAACCCGCAGAACCAGTGGGTGCGGATCGCCGCCCCGGCGGCCGGCGGCGAGCAGGTGCTGCTGCACGTCGAGGCCGCCTCCAACCCGGTCATCCTGGACTACCACCCCTTCCTGCCCACCGAGTTGGGCGACAAGGAGACGGCCGGCGACCAGCCGCAGTACAAGCTGACCCGGATGGACCTCGCGGTCTTCGACGAGACGGTCTGGCAGCTGGTGCTGGACCTGGAGGTGCTCGGCGAGCTGATGGCCGAGCTGCCGGTGGAGGGTGCCCGCCGCTGGGACATCCTGCGCGCGGTCGAGCGGGCGCTCGACGCCGTCGACCTCCAGGACGTCAACGGCACGGCGGCGGCGGCCCGTTCGGAGCTGGCCGGTGTGCTGGCCGCGCCCGCCGTGCCGTCCGCGCACCGGATCAGCGCGATCGGCCACGCGCACATCGACTCGGCCTGGCTGTGGCCGCTGCGCGAGACCGTCCGCAAGGTGGCCCGCACCACCGCCAACATGACGGCGCTGCTGGAGGACGAGCCGGACTTCCTCTACACCATGTCCCAGGCCCAGCAGTTCGCCTGGATCAAGGAGCACCGCCCCGAGGTGTACGCCAGGGTCCGCAAGGCCGTCGCCGAGGGCCGGTTCGTCCCGGCGGGCGGCATGTGGGTGGAGTCCGACACCAACATGCCGAGCTCGGAGGCGATGGCCCGGCAGTTCGTGCACGGCAAGCGGTTCTTCCTGGACGAGTTCGGGGTGGAGAACCACGAGGCCTGGCTGCCGGACACCTTCGGCTTCACCGGCGGCCTGCCCCAGATCATCCGCAACGCCGGCTCCAAGTGGCTGCTGACGCAGAAGATCTCGTGGAGCCAGATCAACAAGTTCCCGCACCACACCTTCCTCTGGGAGGGCATCGACGGGACCAGGATCTTCACCCACTTCCCGCCCGTGGACACCTACAACTGCTCGATGAAGGGCAGCGAGATCGCCCACGCGGCGAAGAACTTCAAGGACAAGGGCGTCGCCCGGCACTCGCTCGCCCCGACCGGCTGGGGCGACGGCGGCGGCGGCACCACCCGCGAGATGGTCGCCAAGGCGGCCCGGATGAAGGACCTGGAGGGCTCGGCCACCGTCCGCTGGGAGAAGCCCGCCGAGTTCTTCGCCAAGGCCGAGGCCGAGTACCCGAACCCGCCGGTCTGGGTCGGCGAGCTCTACCTGGAGCTGCACCGCGCCACCCTGACCAGCCAGGCGAAGACCAAGCAGGGCAACCGGCGCAGCGAGAACCTGCTGCGCGAGGCCGAACTCTGGTGCGCCACCGCCGCGTTGCGCACCGGCGCGGAGTACCCGTACGAGCAGCTGGACCGGATCTGGAAGACGGTGCTGCTGCACCAGTTCCACGACATCCTGCCCGGCTCGTCCATCGCCTGGGTGCACCGCGAGGCCGAGGCGACGTACGCGGCGCTGGCCGGGGAGCTGGAGGCGCTGATCGGCGCGGCCCAGCAGGCGCTGGCCGGGGCGGCCGCCGGCGGGCGGGAGCTGGTGTTCAACTCGGCGCCGCACAGCCGCTCGACGGTGCCGGCCGGCGGGGCCGCCGCGGTCGGCCTGCCGGACGGCACCTGCGAGGCGGTCGAGCGCCCCGGGGGCGGCCTCACGCTGCGCAACGGCCTGCTGGAGGTCGTCGTGGACGCGGACGGCCTGATCGCCTCGGTGGTCGAGACCGCGACCGGCCGGGAGACCGTCGCCCCCGGCAGCCGGGCCAACCTGCTCCAGCTGCACCCCGACTTCCCCAACATGTGGGACGCCTGGGACGTCGACCAGTTCTACCGCAACACCGTCACCGACCTGACCGGCGTGGACTCGCTCACCGCCGCGTCGTCCCCCGCCGGGGCCTCGGTGCGGATCGCCCGCTCCTTCGGCTCCTCCACCGTCGTCCAGACCCTCACCCTGCCGGCCGGCGAGCAGCGGGTGGACATCGACACCGAGGTCGACTGGCACGAGACCGAGAAGTTCCTCAAGGCCGCGTTCCCGCTGGACGTCCACACCGAGCGCTACGCCGCCGAGACCCAGTTCGGCCACCTCTACCGGCCCACCCACACCAACACCAGCTGGGACGCGGCCAAGTTCGAGGCCTGCAACCACCGCTTCGTCCACCTCGACGAGCCCGGCTGGGGCGTCGCCCTGGTCACCGCCTCCACCTACGGCCACGACGTCACCCGCACCGTGCGCCCCGACGACGGCGGGACCACCACCACGGTCCGCTTCTCGCTGCTGCGCGCCCCGCGCTTCCCCGACCCGAAGACCGACCAGGGCCTGCACCGCTTCCGGCACGCCCTGGTGCCGGGCGCGGCGATCGGCGACGCCGTCCGCGAGGGCTACCGGATCGGCCTGCCCGAGCGGACGGTCACCGGCAGCGCCGAGCGGGTCGCCCCGCTGGTGGAGCTGGACAACGACGCCCTGGTGGTGAGCGCCGTCAAGCTCGCCGACGACCGCAGCGGGGACCTGATCGTCCGGGTCTACGAGGCCGGCGGCGGCCGCGCCCGGGGCCGGCTGACCACCTCCTACCCGCTGGCCGGCGCCGTCCCCTGCGACCTGCTGGAGCGGCCCTGGGACGGCACCCGCGGCGAGGTGGCGGTCGAGGACGGCGCGGTGCGCCTCGCGCTGCGCCCGTTCGAGCTGGTCACCCTGCGGCTCAGCGCCGCCCGCCGAGGCTGATCTACGCTGTTCGGCGCCCCGGCCCCCGCGGCCGGGGCGCCGCCCCCTACTTCCTGGAGCCCACCGTGCCGTTCACCCCGCTGTTCGCCGCCCTCGACATCGGCGGCACCAAGATCGCCGGGGCGCTGGTCGACGCCGACGGACGGCTGCGGCACCGGCTCCAGCTGCCCACCCCGGCCACCGAGCCCGGCGCGGCCGTGCTCGCCGTGGTGCACCAGGTGCTGGAGCGGCTCGCCGGGACGGCCGACTGGGCCGCCGTGACGGCCGTCGGGATCGGCAGCGCCGGCCCCGTCGACCTCGCGAACGGCACCGTCAGCCCGGTCAACATCCCCGGCTGGCGCGGCTTCCCGCTGGTCGCCGCGGTCGCCGCGCACCCGGCGGTGGCAGAGCGCACGCTGCCCGTCCACCTCGCCGGGGACGGCGTCGCGATGGCCGCCGCCGAGCACTGGCAGGGCGCGGCCCGGGGCGCCGACAACGCGCTCTGCCTGGTGGTGTCGACCGGCGTCGGCGCCGGACTGGTGCTCGACGGCGCGGTGCGCCCCGGCCCCAGCGGCAACGCCGGCCACCTCGGCCACATCACCGTCGACCTGGACGGCGAGCCCTGCCCGTGCGGCTCCCGCGGCTGCCTGGAGGGCCTCGCCAGCGGCACCGCGATCGCCCGCCGGGCGCTCGCCGAGGGCTGGCGGCCCGTGGACGGCGACCGGACGGCCCGCGCCGTCGCCGCCTCCGCCGCCGCGGGCGACCCGGTCGCGCTCGCCTCCTTCGACCGCGCCGCCCAGGCACTGGCCGCCGGGATCGCCGCCACGGCCGCCCTGGTGGACCTCTCCCGGGTCGTCGTCGGCGGCGGCGTGGCCGAGTCCGGGGACGTGCTGTTCGCCCCGCTCGCCCGCCACCTGGACCGCTACGCCGCCCTCTCGTACATCCGCGGCCTGGACGTGCGCCGCGCCGAGCTCGGCACCGACGCCGGGCTGATCGGCGCGGCCGCGCTCTGCCGCTGAGCCTCCCCGGAGCCGCCCGCATGCCGCCGTTCGCCCTCCTGAAGAACCCCGTCCGCCGCTACGCCTGGGGTTCGCCCACCGCCATCCCCGCGCTCACCGGAACCGCGCCCGACGGCACCCCGCAGGCCGAACTCTGGCTCGGCGCCCACCCGTCGGCGCCGTCCCTGCTGTGCGGGTCCGGCGACGAAGGCGACGGCAGCGGCCCGCGGCCGCTGGACCAGCTGATCGACGCCGACCCGGACGGCCTGCTCGGGGCGGACACCGTCCGGCGGTTCGGCCCGGCGCTGCCGTTCCTGTTCAAGGTGCTGGCCGCCGACCGGGCGCTCTCCCTCCAGGTCCACCCCACCCGCGCCCAGGCCGAGGCCGGGTACGCGGCGGAACAGGCCCGGGGCATCCCGCTGGACGCGCCGGAGCGGGTCTACAAGGACCGCGGGCACAAGCCCGAACTCCTCTGCGCGCTCGGCGACTTCGAGGCGCTGTGCGGCTTCCGCCCGGCCGCCGGCACCGCCCGGCTGCTGGACGCGCTCGGCGTGCTCGCCCCCTGGGCCGCCGCCCTGCGCACCCGGCCCGCCGAGGCCGTGCTGCCCGAGCTGCTGCGCTCCGGCCTGAACGCCGACGGCTCCGAACTCGCCGCCGTCACGGGCGCCCTGCGCCGCACGGCGGCCGCCGGCGGGCCGTACGGCGCGAGCAGCGCCGCGTACGCCCGCCTCGCCGAGGAGTACCCCGGCGACCGGGGGCTGCTCGCCGCCCTGCTGCTCCACCACGTCCGGCTCACCGCCGGGCAGGCGCTGTACCTGGACGCCGGGGTGCCGCACGCCTACCTCCGGGGCGTGGGCGTGGAGTTGATGGCCAACTCGGACAACGTGCTGCGCTGCGGCCTCACCCCCAAGCACGTCGACGTGGACGGCCTGCTGGCGGTCACGGACTTCCGGCCCGGGGAGGTCGAGCCGCTCGCCCCGCGCCCGACCGGCGACGGCTTCGAGGAGGAGTACCCGTCGCCGGCCGAGGAGTTCAGGCTCTCCCGGCTGCGCCCCGGCGCCGCCGCCGTCCGGGTCGACCGCCCCGCCCCGCAGATCCTGCTCTGCGTCTCCGGGCGGGCCCTGCTGCGGGCCCCCGGCGGCTCCGAACTCCCGCTTCCGGCGGGCGCGTCGGCCTACCTGCGCCCGGGCGCCGGGCCGGTCGGACTGACCGGCCCGGGCGCGGAGCTGTTCCGGGCCACCACGGGGTAGCCGCGCCGACCGGCCGAGGCCGCGGAACGGCGGGCGGCGGGCTCAGGCGGCGGGCTCAGGCGGCAGGCACCGGCCGCGGGCGGCAGGCGGCAGGCGGCAGGCACCCGCCGCGGGCTCAGGCCGGTGCCGGGTGGCCGAACAGCAGGTCGTAGCCGTCCGGGAGTTGCTCGATCACCTGGTCCAGCAGCTCGCCGGGGACGAGGTCGGCGACGGCGCTGAGCACGGCCCCGATGTCCCACTGCGCCGTCGCCGGGGTCGCCCCGTCGATCCACCCCACCACGGCCTGTACGAAGCGCTCGGCGGTCAGCGGTTCGGCCGCGGGCTGGGCGTCGCGCAGCAGCGAGGCGTAGGTCTCGGGCAGCGCGTCGGCGAGTTCGCCCCGCTCGGACCCCACCAGGTGCTCGCCGAGCAGGGCCAGCACGACCCGGGTGGCGTGGTCCGCCTCGGCCGCGCCCCGGTACTCGCCGCGCTCCACGACGCGGGCGAGGAAGTCCTCCCAGGAGATGGTCATCGCGTCCTCCTTCCGGTCGGCGGGCTCGGCCGGACCGACGGCGGCGCGCTCGCCCTGGGCCAGGACGGGGATCGCGGTCCGTGACCGCCGTGGGACGTACCGGTGCCCGTGCTGCTCAGCGTAACTCGCCCCGGCGCCTTCGGAACCGGCCGCCGCCG
This sequence comes from Kitasatospora sp. NPDC001225, assembly GCF_053597855.1. Classification (NCBI taxonomy): domain Bacteria; kingdom Bacillati; phylum Actinomycetota; class Actinomycetes; order Kitasatosporales; family Streptomycetaceae; genus Kitasatospora; species Kitasatospora sp. NPDC001225. The sequence continues at coordinate 46,399 of NZ_JBSFJC010000025.1, read as the reverse complement.
TCGATCACGCCGCCGCCCCGGGGCAACGGTCCGTCCTGCGGTCCACCGGGCTGTTCACCGCACCGCACTGTTCACCGCACCGCACCGCCCGCCGCGCCGCTCACCGCGCCGAGGCGTGGCACCGCCTGCGCGGCCGCCGGGACGGCAGCAGTCCGCCGGTGACCGGGCCGGCCGCCACGCGCTGCGCCGGGGGCGCCGCGCTCACCGCTGCCGCCGCGGTCACCGTGGTGGCCGCCAGGACCGCCTGGGCGCGGGCCGGGTCCGGCATAAACGCCGAGAGAAAGATCCGTTCCGCCGGGCTCAGCGCCCGCGAGCGGCCGGATTCGCGGTCCCGGGCGACCACCACGGTCCGCGCCCGCATAAATGTGAGCCGGTCCCGGCAGACATTCACCTCGACCTGGGCGGAACTCCGTCCGAGCCGTTCCACGGTGAGCACCACCGAGAGCGGCTCGGGCCGGTGGTGCAACTGCTCCAGGTAGTCGATCTCGTGCCTGGCGATAATGAACCCGGACGGGAACAGCGACTCCCGGACGGCGGTTTCGTGGTGGCAGAACAGGTCGTAAATCCCCTCCTGGATGTAGCCGACCAGACGGGCGTTGTTGATGTGCCCGTTCTCGTCGACGTCGCTCCACCGGGTGGGGCAGGACAGCACGTGCACGCCCGGCAGCACCGCGCTCACTGCCGGGTCAGCCCGGCACCGGCGGGGAGGAGCGCGCGCTGCAACCTGGCGTAGTAGCCGGAGTGTTCGGCCGCCATCCGGGCCGCGGTCCAACCCTCTTCGGCCGCCTCGGCGGCGGCCTGGACGACCAGGCTGTCCAGCACCGCGTCGACCGCGCGGCACAGATCGTGGACGGCCGCGAGCCGCTCGGTCACATCCGCCCCGCTCCCTGCGTTCCGGGACGGGAAGGCGGCCAGTGATTCCATCGCGAGTTGAAGGTCGTCGACTCCGTCTGGCCGGTTTTCCGCAGGGAAATTCCGCATGATTTTCTCCATGACTCATTCGGCCATTACGGCCCAGTAGCTAGCGTTCGAATGCACCGGATCGGTGTCGACCCCCCGACCCCACGACGCTATCCCAGCCGACGGGGGTCGACGGATGGTTTGCCGACCGCGACGGAAAACTGACCTCCATCGGAGTAGTTTGTCGGTGTACACAATATGCCCCATCAGTCGAATGCCGTCCGCAATTCGAGTGGTATCCACGACGCGCGGCCCCGGATCGACTCCTCGGGGAACGAAATCTGCTACCAGACGCTCCACCACCTCGCCTTGTACAGGTGCGAGCCCCGCAGCGACCGCGTCCCCTCCGGCCGGTGCAGGGTGATCACCGAGGTGCACCAGTCGCACGGCGCCTCGTGTTCGGGCGCCACCGTGAGCAGCCGGCCGGTGCCGGGTTCGTCGCCGACGCTCTTGAGGTCCCGCTCGGCGGCCGGATCGGCCAGGTGCACGGCGGTGAAGCGGTCGGTGGCCGGGTCGAAGCGCCACAGGCCGGTCAGCGTGGCCACCCAGAACCGTCCGGGATCCGCCAGGACGGGCGCCAGGTCGTGCCCGCCGCGGTCGGGCAGCGGGCTGCTCCGCACGACGGTGAGGGCGGGCGCGGCCGGGGTGCCGCCGACCCGCAGCGCGGTGAGCGCCGTGTCGCCGAGCACCCAGAGCAGGCCGGTCCGCGCGTCCCAGTGCACCCCGTGCGCGCCGGTCAGCGGGAACTCCGCGTACGCCGCGGCCCGCGGGCCCTGCGAGGCCGCGTACAGCCGCACCCAACCGCCCGCGCTCGCCGCCACGGCCACGTTGCCGTCCGGCAGCAGCTCGATGCTGTGCGGGTTGGCGGCCGTCCCGAGGTCCGTCGCCCAGTGGACGCGGCCGGTGGTGGTCTCCACGACGGCGGCCAGCCCGCCGGAGGCGGTGGTCAGCAGGAAGCGCCGCCCCTGCCGGATCCGGGACTTGGCCTCGTCCGGGTCGGTCCAGCTGCGCGCGGGCGTCAGATCCGTCAACTCCGGTGCGCGGTCGGCACTCCAGCCCCACACGACGGGCAGTCGGCCCGGGCCGCGGTAGGCCATCAGCTCCTCGGCGCTCTGCAACACCAGCACGCTGCGCGAGGCCTGGTCCACGACCGCCACCTGCCGGCCCGGCGACCTGGCCCACGCGCCGCTCGTCGGCGCGCAGAGCAGCAGGGCGACCGCGAGGGCCGGCAGTGTTCTCCTCAGCACGCCTTCACCGTGGGTGCTGCGGGCCGACTCCGCTCGGCGGCACGTCCGAACGGACGATCGAAGCGACGGCCGTGGATCGTGCGGCGCCGGCGGCGGGTCCGCCTCGTTCACTGTCATCCGGACATCCTGGCGGGACGACCGCACCGGCGGCCGTCGCACCGGGTCGGCACGCCGCCGGACCGTCAACCCGGTGCCGCCCGCACCCGTTCAACACCCGGTTCCCCGAAGGCCCTGTCGCGGGAGGCCCGGAGGCCCGGGCCCGTAGGCTCAGCGCCCGGCGACCAGGTCCGCGACCCGGGCGATCGGCGAGGTGGTGGCCCGGCCGGCCGCCTCCTGCCGGTCGGCGGCGTGGTACGCGGCGTACATCGCGTGCACCCCGAGCCAGCGCAGCGGCTCCGGCTCCCAGCGCCGCACGGTGTGGCCCACCCAGGGCAGCCGGGTCAGCTCGGTGTCCCGGCCGAGCACCAGGTCCCGCAGGGTGCGGCCGGCCAGGTTGGTGGTGGTCACCCCGCTGCCGACGTACCCGCCGGCCCAGCCGAGCCCGCTCACCCGGTCCAGCTCCACGGTGGCGCACCAGTCCCGGGGGACGCCGAGCACGCCCGCCCAGGCGTGGTCGATCCGGGCGTGCGCGGCGGCCGGGAAGAACCGGTCGAGGACGGCCCGGAGCTGGCGCACCGTCTCCACCTGGGTGCTGCCGTCCGAGTCCGTCCGCGAGCCGAACCGGTAGGGCACGCCCCGCCCGCCGAGCGCGATCCGGTCGTCGGCGGTGCGCTGCGCGTACATGTAGGCGTGCGCGAAGTCGCCCAGCACCTCGCGGCCCTCCCAGCCGGCCTCCGCCCAGAACTCGGCGGGCAGCGGCTCGGTGGCGACCATCGCGGAGTTCATCGGCAGCCAGGTGCGCTTCTCGCCGCGCAGCCCGGCGGTGAACCCCTCGGTGGCGCGCAGCACGTGGTCGGCGGTGACGGTGCCGTACGGGGTGACGGCGCGGGGCTTGCGGTAGCCGCTGCCGGGCAGGATCGCGGTGACCGCCGTCCCCTCGTACACCTCGACGCCCAACTCCCGGACGGTGCGGGCCAGTCCGCGGGCGAGCCGGGCGGGCTGGATGCGGGCGCCGTGCGGCGTCCAGCAGCCGCCGAGGGTGCCGGCGACGTTGATCCGCTCGGCCGCCTCCTTGGCGCCGAGCAGCTCGACCCGGCCCTCGCCGTAGGCCCGCTCGGCCTCGACGTGGGCCCGAAGACGCTCCAACTGCGGCTTGCTGCGGGCGACTTCGAGGACACCGCCGCGCACGATGTCCGCGTCGATCCGCTCGGCCCCGGCGACGCCGACGACCTCCCCGACCGCCTCGTCCATCGCCCGCTGCATCGCGGCCGCGCGCTCCCGCCCGTACCGCCTGGCGAAGGCGCCGCGCCCCGCGAAGCCGTTGTACAGCCAGCCGCCGTTGCGCCCGGAGGCGCCGTAGCCGCAGAACCGCCGTTCGAGGACGGCGATCCGGAGACCGGGGTCGGCCTTCTTCAGGTAGTAGGCCGTCCAGAGCCCGGTGTACCCGCCGCCGACCACGCACACGTCGACGTCCCGGTCCCCGGGCAGCGCGGGGCCCGGCTCCGGCACCCCGTCCGCCGCGTACCAGAACGACACCTCGCCGTTGACCGCCGCCACCGGAAACCTCCCGTACCCTCGCTGACCTGCCCGGACGCTACCTCCGCGGGTTCGGCCCGGGCCACCCCCCACACTGCAAGGATCACCGGGCCCGATCAGCCACCCTGTCAGTCCCGCAGCAGCTCCAGGGCCCGCGTCCAGTCGTACGAGCCCGGCGTGAAGTCCGCGATCCGCACCCCCATCCGCCGCAGCCTCGCCAGGCTGTCCGCATAGGCCGGATGCGCAGCCTGCGCCGCGCTCAGGCAGGGCTGGACGGCGACCGGGACTCCCCAGCCGTACGACTCGCAGAGGATCCCCAGCGCCAGGGTGTCCGAGATGCCCAGGGCCCACTTGTTGAGCGTGTTGAAGGTGGCGGGGGACACGACGAGGGCGTCCGGGTCCGGCAGCGGCCGGGGCTCCCCCGGCTTCCGCCAGGCGGAGCGGATCGGGTACCCGGTCCGCGCCTCGATCGCCTCGGCGTCGATGAACCCCATGGCCTGGGGCGTCGCCACCACCCCCACGTCCCAGTTCTGCTCCTGCGCGGCCGAGATGAGCTCCCCCACCCCGCCCGCGACCCCCGCCGCGCACACCACGACGTACAGCACCGGCTTCCTCGCCTCGGACACCCTCGGCCTCCCCACTCTCGGACTGCTCGCTCTCGACCCGCCTCCGGACCCCCGAACAGTAAGCCGCCCCCGTGGCCCGCTCCACCCGCCCGGTCGACGCCCGACGGAATCGAGCGGTATTCGAACAACCTGGCCGGGCCCCACCAATACGCCGACGAACCGAGTGGGCACGGCCGCACGCCCGCCGCTCCGCTCCGGGGCCCCGCCCGACGGGCCGGGCGGCCGGGTGCGGCCGTCGTCGCAGGCAGGACACCCTGCGGGAAACCCGGCGGTAGCGTCGGGATCAAGCTTCGCCATGAGCATGATCACGCCGTTTTCCGTTTCGACCGGCCGCCTCGCGCCACCCGTGGGTGAAGATCGAACCGGAAAGAGATCGTTCACGATGTTCCTGCGGAATACGGCTCCGACGACCGCGGAAACCCCTGTCCGAACCGCTGGGGACGGCCCGGACCGGTACCACGCGCCGGACCGGCCGAACAGGACCGACAGGATGGGGAGCACATGCTCTTGGAGCGCGACGAGGTGCTGGGCACGGCCTCGGCGGCCGCGGCGGCGGCGCGGGCGGGCAGCGGACGCTGGGTCCTGCTCTCGGCACCGGTGTCCGGCATGGGACGGACCGCCGCGCTGGAGGCGATCGTCCGGCAGCAGGCCGACGGTGACGCCGTACGCGTCGGACGCGCCCGCGGCGTACCGGAGGAGACGGCGTTCCCGTTCGGGCTCGTCCGCCAGCTCTTCGCGGACGACGAGGCCGTGCCCTTCTCCGTCGCGGCCGGAGCGGACGAACAACGGCTGTTCCACGGGCTGGTGACCAGGCTGACCCGGTCCGCCGCCGAGCGGCCGGTCCTGCTCGCGGTGGACGACCTCCACCACGCCGACGAGCCGTCCCGGCGCTGGCTCGGCTACCTCGCCCGCCGCATCGCTGAGATCCCCGTCCTGCTGCTGCTCACCGAGCGCGCCGACCCGTCAGGTCCGGCCCCCTTCCCGCCCGCCACCGGCACGGCCGTCGCCCTCCCCGCGCTCAGCGTCCCCGCCGTCATCCGCCTCGCCCGGGACGCCGGCCTCGACCAGCGCTCCACCGTGGCCTGCGTCGAGGCGGGCATCGGCAACCCGGCCCTGGTGCGGGCGCTCGTCGCCGACTTCGCCGACGGGGCGCTCCCCCGCCCGTCGGCCACCCCGTCACGCAGCCGCTTCCGCGACACGATCGCCCGCTGGCTGGGACGGGCCGACCCCTGCGTCCGCCACGCCTGCCTCGCCCTCGCCGTCGCCGCCGAGGGCGGGATGCCCGTCGGCCCCGGCCTGCTCCACCAGCTCTCCGACCTCTGCACCGCCACCCGCTCCCCGGGCGAACGGTCGGCGCGCCGCATCAGCAGGCTGCTGGACCACCCCCTCGCGCGGGAGGCCGTCCTCGCCGTCGCCGCACCGGAGGAGATCGCCGCACTGCACACCCGCGTCGCGGAACTGCTCGACGAGAGCGGCGCGCCCGCGACCGCCGTGGCCTCCCGGCTGCTGCGGGTCGAACGGCCCGGCGAGGCGTGGATGGCCCGCTCGCTGTCCGAGGCCGCCGAGGAGGCGATGCGCGCCGGTCACGTCGCGGAGTCCGCCGCGTACCTGCGCCACGCCCTGAGCGGCCCGCTCGATCCGGACCGCCGGGCCGCCCTCACCATGCGCCTCGGCGCCCTGGAGCTCCCGCACAACGCGACCGCCGGCATCCGCCGGCTCCGCACCGGACTGGAACTGCACACCGACCTCCGGGACCGGGCCACCGCGGCCACCGCCCTCTGCGCGGCCCACGTCGCGCGCCGGGATCCCGACACCGCGCTGGAGGTCCTCCGCCGGGCCGGTCGCGGCGCCGACGACGACGAACTCGTCCAGGTGCTGGGGACCCTCGGCGCGCTCGTCTCCTCGCACGACAACGACGCCTGGCGCGGCGCCGTCGCCGGCCTGCGCGCACTCGCCCCGACCGCGCCCCCCGCCATCGAGCCCCTGGTGTGCGGACTGATCACCGAGTACGAGGCCGGGGCCGGCCTCTGCTCGGCGGCCGAGGTGCTCGACCGGGTCCGGCCGCGGCTGGCCGCGCCGGTGGACCCGCGGCTGCGGACCGCCTGGCTCGGCAGCGCGGCCACCCTGCTCCAGTGGGCGGACCGCCTGGACGAGGCACGGGAGTTGACCGGCCAGTGCCTGCCCGCCCCGCCCGTCCCCCCGGACCTGACCGACGTGGGCCTGCAGTGCCTGCTCAGCGTCCGGGCCGAAGCAGCGCTCTGGGCCGGGGAGTTCGACCGCGTCATCGCCGAGAACGCCCCCCTGGTGGAGGCGACCGCCGGACAGGGCGTCCGACTGCCGCACCTCGCCGCCATGGTGGCGACCGCCCGGCGCGAGACCGGACGGCGCTCCGCGGCCTGGGAGGCCGTGGCCCTGGTCGGCCCGTCCGGCAGCGACAGCTCCTGGGAGTGGAACGAACTCAGCTACACCCGGGCCCTGTTGCACGCCGCGGACGGCGACTGGCAGGCCGCCCTCGACGACTACCTGGTCTGCGGAGCCGGCCAGCTCGCCCACGACTTCGTCAGCCCGGTCGCCACGCCGTGGCGCTCCGGAGCGGCGCTCGCCCTGGTACGGCTCGGGCGGCGGGACGAAGCCCGCGAACTCGCCGAGGAGGAACTGCGCCACGCCCGGACCTGGGGCACCCCGCGCACCGTCGGCCGGGCGCTGCGGGCGTACGCCGCGGCCGTGGGCGGCCGGCTGGCCCTGTGCTCGCTGACCGAGGGCGCCGAACTGCTCAGGCCGGCCGCCGCGCCCGTGGAACTCGCGGAGGTGCTGATCGACCTCGGCCGGGCCCACATCGAGGCGGGCAGCGGCCGCAAGGGCCGCGACACGCTGCGCGAGGCGCACGCCGTGGCCCTGCGGCTGGCCGGGCCCGCCCCGGAGACCGGCGGACCGGCCCCGGTCGGCCGTCTCCTCGGTGCGGCGGAGGAGGCGCTGCGCGAGGGCGGGGTGCGGAACCGGGACGGCGGGCACGCCCTGAGCCCCGCCGAACGGCGCGTGGCCGAACTGGCGGCGGCGGGGCACACCAACGCCCAGATCTCCTCCGCGCTCTGCCTCACCCGCCGCACCGTGGAGACCCACCTCACCAACGCCTACCGGAAGCTGCGGATCGCCCGGCGCACCCAGCTGGTGGCGGCGCTGGAGCGGTAGCGGCCGCGGACGCGCCTCCGCCCGGGTGCGGATGCACCCGGGCGGGGGCGGCCGGTTCGACCCGGCCCGGCGTGATCAGGGCCCCGGCACCGGATCCCGCGTCAGGACTTCGGCGTCAGGACTTCGACAGGGTGAAGGAGACCGCGGCGTTGTCGCCACTGCCGCCCTGCCAGGTGCACTTGTACCCGGCCGGCGCGTCGCAGCTGTAGCCGTTGCTGCCCCAGTACGGGTTGTTCCAGTGCACCTTGACCTGGTTCTGCTCCCCGGCCACGTTGAAGCTGACCTCACCCTCCGTGCCGGTCATCACGCCCTCCGACTCGCTCGCCCACTTCGCGGTGACACCGGGCTGGACCATCGACGGCGGCATCATGTTGTCGGACCAGATCCCCCACTGCAGGCTCGCGCCGGAGCGGGTGAGCAGCTTCCCCGAGTTGTTGGTCAGGTTGATGCTCGTGCTCCGGGAGGCGCTGGTCAGGCTGGGCATCTCCGCGGCGGCGGCCTTGGCCCGGCTGCGCCCGATGCTGAAGGTGACCGCGGTGTTGTCCCCGCTGCCGCCGCTCCGGGAACAGGTGTACCCGTCCGGGACGGAGCAGCTGTAGTCGTTGCTGCCCCAGTACGGGTTGTTCCAGTGCAGCTTGACCTCGCCGCCGTTGTCGAGCGTGTAGGTGATGTTGCCCTCGGTCCCGGTCGCGAACCCGCAGGACTCGCTCTGCCAGCTGGAGGACTTCGTGTTGGGGATGTAGTCGGACGGCAGCATGTCGTTCGTCCAGCAGCCGTGGTCGAGCTTGTCCCACGTCTTGGTCAGGCCGGACCCGCTGCCGTTGGAGAGCGTGACCTTCGTGGAACGGTCCGCGGCGACCAGCGGCACGTTCGCCGCCGCGCTCTCGGCGGCCGGGCGCTGCGCCGCCGAGGCCTGCGGCCCGTCCTGCCCGGCCGCGGCCTGCGCGGACGGGGCGAGGGCGACCGCTCCGGCCGCCATCAGCACGGCGGTGAGGGCGCCCGCGGCCGTGCGGCCCAGACCGGTCATGGAGGTCGTACGCTGCATGGGTCTACCAACTCTCTTCTCGGCTGGACGAGCGGACACGCGTCACGCTCGCCTTGGTCCCGTCCGGAGGGGGGCGCCGCGGCTGGGTGCCGGCGCCGGGTGACTCACTGGCTGTGGAGACTCACTGGATGTAGAGCTCCCAGGTCTCCACGCCGTTGTCCCAGATCTTCTCGATCCTCATCGCGATGGCGCTCCCGAGGCCGTACAGCACCCAGTACGCGGCCTCGGCGGCGAACTGGGAGTTGTACCGGCCGACCCAGTGCCAGATGTCGAGCGCCTGCGCCGACGCGCCTTCCTGGACGGCGGGCGCCGCGACGGGCGCCGGCGCGGCGTGCGCCGGGGCGGGGGAGGCCGCGGCGGCGTAGGCCTGGGCGGTACCGCCGACGAGAACCGCGGCCGCGAGAGCCGCGCTGAGCGAGGTCGCTCCGATTCGCCTGTTCATGACAAGTATCCCTTCTGAGCGTTCCACGTGAACAGCCGGTCACCCGGGGCCGATCGGTCCCGCCCCGACCCGGCTGCGGGGTGCGGTGGCAGTCACAGACTGGCATCCGACCACCACGCTCGGGCATCGTGGAAAACCGCGAACTTGGCACGGTGGGCGTCCGGCCGAAGGCCCCCGAGCGGCGCCGCGACGGCGCGCTCGGGGGCCGGTACGCACGCGCGACGGGGTCAGCTCGCCGCAGCGGCCGCCAGTTCGGCCGCGGCGTCGGCGCAGCCCCAGCTGAGCGTGACGCCGGCGCCCCCGTGGCCGTAGTTGTGGACGGTCCGGCCGTCCGGCTCCGCCTCGAGGCGGGGACCGCCGTGGCGGGCGGGCCGCAGGCCGACGACGTGGCCGAGGACGCGGGCCTCGCGCAGTGCGGGGATCCGGGCCGTGCAGCGGGCGAGGATCGCCTCGGCGGTGGCCGGATCGGCGACGGTGTTCCAGTCGTCCGGTTCGAAGGTGCCGCCGAGGACGACGTCGGTGCTGCGGGGGTGGATGTACGTGTAGCCGGCCGGGTCGTCCTGGATCCGGGTCGAGGTGGGCAGGCCGGGGTTGCGGACGAGGACGAGCTGGCCCCGGATCGGGTGCACGGCCGGGTCGTCGCAGAGCTGCCGGGCGCCGATCCCGGTGGCGTTGACGACCACGGGCGCCCAGGCGCGGGCCTGGTCGAGGGTGTCGAGGCGGCGGTGGACGATCCCGCCGCCGTTGTCGACGAACCGGCCGAGCAGCCACGGCAGGTAGAGCGGCATCTCGACGGCGGGCGCGGTGAACGACCAGCCGTCCGCGCAGTCCGCCCCGCGTTCGGCGGCCGTCAGCCGGCGCAGGTCGGGGACGGCGTCGCCCCACCAGGGCTGGCCTGCCGACTGCCGCTCGTGCTCCAGCATGCGGGTGCTGCGCATCGAGACGCCGGGCACGCCCTCCTCGGCCTGGCGGGCGAACTCCGCGAAGGCCGTCGCGGACCAGTCCGCCACCCGGCCGCCGGTGCCGGTGGCGACCGGGAACCAGACGGAGGCGGCCACCGCCGAGGTCGTCGACAGCAGCCCGTCGGCCGTCACCACGACGACCCGAAGTCCCTTCTCCTGCAGGCGTATCGCCGTGGTGAGCCCGATGATCCCGCTCCCGACCACGACGACGTCCATCACGCCGTCCACCGTGCCGCCCGTCGCACCGTTCACCGTGCCGTCCGTCGTGCCGTCCATCGCGAACCCCTCCCTCGGAGGCCGCCCGCCGGGTGCCGGCGGCCCTCACCAGGAAAGCGGCTCGCGCCGGAAGCCGTCCAAGACCGGTTCTGTCCGGAAGCGATAAGCCGCCCTTATCATCGCCGGATGGATCTGCGGATGGATCTGCGGCGCATGCGCTACTTCTCGGTGCTGGCGGAGGAGTTGAACTTCACCCGGGCCGCCCGCCGGCTGCACGTGGCGCAGCCGGCACTGAGCCAGCAGGTCAGGGCGCTGGAGCGGCAGCTGGGCGTGGAGCTGGTCGAGCGCACCAGCAAGGGCTGCGCGCTGACCCCGGTCGGGCGCGCGGTCGCCGAGGAGGCCCGGCGGGTGCTGCGGGAGGTGGCGGCGGCCGAGGAGCGGGTCGCGGCGGTGGTCCAGGGGCGGGAGGGACGGCTGCGGGTGGCGTACACCCGCTCCGCCCGGGGCGGGGTCTGCGACGCCCTGGTGACGGAGTTCCGCAACCGCTACCCGCGGCTGGACGTCGCCCTGCAGACCGGTTGGACCTCGCACAACGTCGCCGAGCTGCTCGCCGGGCGGCTGGACGCGGCGTTCGTCCGGCCGCCGCTGGACGTCCCCGGGCTCGACTGCCGGATCGTCGCCGAGGAGGAGCTGCTGCTCGCCGTGCCGGCCGGCCATCCGCTCGCCCGCACCCGGGCCCGGATCGGCCGGCACCGGATCGCGGACGAGCCGGTGGTGCTCTGGCCGCGCCAGAACGGGCCCGGGATGCACGCGCTGATCACCGGGCAGCTGTGGCCGGGCCGGTCGCCGCGGATCGTGCGGGAGGAGCCGGACGACGAGCAGCTCCTGCTGGCGGTGGCGGCGGGGTACGGCATCGCGCCCATCCCCGAGGGCCGGGCCCGGGTGTTCCGGATCCCCGGCGTCTGCCTGCGCCGACTGACGGCCCCGGTGCCGACCGTCACGCTGGGGCTGGCCCACGATCCGCGGACGGCTCCCCCGGCCGTCCAGCTGCTGCTGGCGATGGCTCCGCGGCTCGCGGGGTCCGCGGGCGCCTGACCGGACGCGGGAGGAGGACCGGACGCGGAGAGACCGTGCCCGCCCCCGTCATGCCGCGGGGGCGGGCACGGCCGTCGGGGCCGGCGTCGGGGCCGGCTCAGCCGATGGTGGAGCCGGTGACCGGGGCGGAGAGCTCGACGGTCTCGCCCTTGAGCCCGGTCTTGACGAACTGCCAGCTCAGGCCGGTGATGACGCCCTTGTCCAGCGGGGCCAGCTTGGCGAAGGCGGGCTGGCTGAGGTCGATGTGGGTGGAGTCGCAGGAGGGACACTGGTCCTTCACCGGGACGGTGACGGTCTTGCCCTGGTAGGTCACCTTGACCGAGATGCCCTTGCAGACCGGGTCGTTGTTCGGGTTGGCGGTGGTCCACCAGGTGTGCGAGACGGCGACCAGCATCTGGGTGGAGGCGTTGATCTGGGTGCCGCAGGCGCCGTAGCCGGCGTCGGTGTAGTAGGTGGCCTTGCCGGTCATGGGCTGGTTGATCGGTATCGCCGCGCTGGCGGAGCCGGCCGTGAGGGCGATCAGGGCGGCCGCGGCGAGCGGGGCGCCCGCGAGGATCCTGAGGTTCTTGCCGATGGCACGCATGGTTCGTTCCCTTCGGTTGCGGTGAAGGTCATGAGCATGACAGGCAGAAGTCGGCACATTCGTACGGAAGTTCACCGACCGAACGCCTTTGTGGAGGAAACGTATGCGCCTGACCGCAAGGTGGTCCAGACCTCCGCGATGTTGGCATGAACACAAGGCAAGAATCTTTACCAATGCGGCCGAAGGGGCGAAGATGCGTGACCGCCCTGCCATGGAGGGTGTTGACAGGCCGTCACCCGAGCCCCCGGAGGCCCCCTCAGATGCGCACCTCGCTCGTCGCCCTGCTCCTCGGCAGCGTCCTGCTCCCGACCACCGCCCCCGTCACCGCCGGCGCCGCGCCGCGCGAGGTGAACCAGGGCTACAGCATCCCGGTCGCCGGCGTGACCGACCTCGGCGCCCTGCCCGTCCTCGCCAGTCTCGGGCTGGACTTCGCCCGTCTGCTCGGGCAGTAACGACCGCACCGCCGTCACCGAACGTCACAGCCGCACCGGTATCCGGGCAGGCGTCGGCCCCGAGGCGGGAACCGCCCGCGCCGGCCCGGATTACTTCCGCTCCGAAAATTAGTAACCCCGCCCCCGGGCCACAAGCCCGAACGCCCGCCCGCAGCGCGCCCGCCATCCCCCCGTCATCCGCCGCAACACCCGGCAAGCGGCCGCAAGCCGCCGCAACGAAGCGGCAACGCCCTTTCCCACCAGCCAAGATGACGATTGACAGGGGCCCGGGCGGTTCAGCACGATGAGGCCCGAGCCCATCCGCAGCGACCAGGAAGGAGGGCCGATGGCCACCGTCGTCCGCCCCGTCCCCCGCCGCTGCCCGCGCCGCTGTTGTCGCGGCGCCCTCGCCCGCTGACGTCCGCCGAAGCGGACCGTCACGCCCCCGTACGCCCGCTGCCCGCCATGCGGAGCCGTACGCCCACCGCCGCCTGACGCCGCTCCGCGCACCCGCCATTCGTCACGCTGCGTAGCCGTATCCGCCGTCGCCACACCCGTCCCGAAAGGGCCCCGCCATGACCACCGCCCCCGCCTCCCCCGCCATGACCACCGCCCCCGCCTCCCCCGCCGAATCGACCACCGCCGACGCCACCGCCCCGACCGCGCTCCGCCTCACCCCCGTCGCCGGCCGGATCGGCGCGCTCGTGCACGACATACGCCTCGGCGGCGACCTCCCCGCCGGGACCGTCGCCGCCCTGGAGGCCGCCCTGTACGAGCACAAGGTGCTCTTCTTCCGCGGCCAGCAGCACCTGGACGACGCCGGGCAGGAGGCCTTCGCCCGGCTGCTCGGGCAGCCGGTCGGCCACCCCACCGTGCCCAGCGCGGACGGCCGCTACATCTTCGAGCTGGACGCCACCAAGGGCGTGCGCGCCAACAACTGGCACACCGACGTCACCTTCGTCCCGTCCTACCCCAAGGCCTCGATCCTGCGCTCCCTGGAGGTCCCGCCGGCCGGCGGCAGCACCGTCTGGGCCAACACCGCGGCCGCCTACCGGGACCTGCCCGCCCCGCTGAAGACGCTCGCCGAGAGCCTGCGCGCCGTCCACACCAACGACTACGACTACGCCGCCCGGCTCGCCCTGCGCCCCGAGCTGGCGGACAACGCCGAGGTCGCCAGGCTGTTCCGGGACGTGTTCGTCTCCACCGCCTTCAGGACCGAGCACCCGGTGGTCCGGGTCCACCCGGTGACCGGTGAGAGGACCCTGCTGCTGGGCGCCTTCGCCCAGCGCGTCCAGGGCGTCTCGGGCGACGACAGCAAGGCCCTGATCGACCTCTTCCAGCGCTACGTGGAGCGGCTGGAGAACACCGTCCGCTGGGACTGGCAGGTCGGCGACGTGGCGATCTGGGACAACCGCGCCACCCAGCACTACGCGGTCGCCGACTACGGCGACGAGCCGCGCCTGGTGCGCCGGATCACCCTGGACGGCGACCTGCCGGTCGGCGTGGACGGCGCCCCGAGCCGGCTGCTGGAACCCGCCGACCCGCCGCGGGTGCCGGGCCTGGTGCCCGCCGAGGAGCTCGAAGCGGCCAACTGACCGGGGCCGCGAGGGACCACGGCAGAAGATCCGCGCCGATGACCACGTCCACCGCCCCGCGCGCCGGCGACGACCGCCGGGACGCCAACGCCTCCGCCGTCCTGCGCACGGTGCTCGACCACGGGCCGATCGCCCGCAGCCGGGTCGCCGCGCTCACCGGGCTCAGCGCCTCGGCCGTCTCCCGGCAGGCGGTGGACCTGGTCCGGCTCGGACTCCTGCACGAGCGGCCCGAGTTGGCGGCCGCCGGCACCGGCACCCTGGGCCGCCCCCAGCTGCCGCTCGACCTCGACCCGGACCGCCTCGCCGTGGCCGGGCTGCACATCGGCCTGCCGTTCACCACCGTCGCGCTGCTCGACCTGCGCGGCCGGGTGCTGCGGCGCAAGGAGGTCCCGCACCGCGGCCGGACCGGCCCGGACCTGCTGCGCCCGCTGCTGGCCCGGCTGCCCCGGCTGATCGACACCCTGCGCGGCGACCGTACGGTGGTCGGCCTCGGCGCCGTCACCGGCGGCTCCGTCGACCCGGCGGCCGGGGTGGTCGTCCGGCACGATCCGCTGCGGTGGCGGGACCTGCCGCTGCGCGAGCAGCTGACGGCCGCCACCGGACTGCCCGTCCAGGTGGACAACCACGCCCGGGCGCTCACCCTGGCGGAGATCCTCTTCGGCCACCCGGCCGCCCGCCGCAGCATGGTCCAGCTGTTCGTCGGCCACGTGGTGGACGCGGCGCTGGCGGTCGCGGGCACCGTCCACCTGGGCCCGCCCTCGGCCACCGGCGACCTCGGCCACCTCCCGGTCTCCGGGACGGTCACCGACCCGGACACGGACAGCCGGGAGCGCTGCCACTGCGGGCGGCTCGGCTGTCTCTCGGTGGCCGCCTCGGACACCGCGCTGTTCGCGGCGGCCGCCGCCGAGGGGGTCACCGCCGGGCCGGACCGGGCCCAGCTGATCGCCGCCGTCCGGCGCGGCGACCCGACGGCCGGCCGGCTGGTCCGCAACCGGGCCCGGATCGTCGGCCGCGCGCTCGCCCTGCTCGCCGACGTGGTCAACCCCGACCTGGTGGTGCTGACCGAGACCTTCGCCCTCCTCGACCCGGCCCATCTCGACGTCGTCCGGGCCGAGTTCGCGCTCCGCTCGCACCTGCACCGGGACGCCGGCCTGCTGATCGCCCAGCCGCGCGGCCGGGACGTGCTCGCCGTGGCCGCCGGAGCGCCGGTGCTCGGCGAGCTGTACGCCCGGCCGGTCCACGCGCTCACCGCACCCCGCGCCGCCCACCGTCCCTAACCGCCCCCGATCACCCGCAGCCGCCCCCGACCCCGCGAAACCGCCCCGATCACCCGCAGCCGCCCCCGAAGGACCGCCATGACCGCGCTCCCCCGTCCCCCAGCCCCGAGCCGCCGCGCCCTGCTGCGCGCGGGCCTCGCCGGCGCCGGACTGCTGACGCTCGCGGGCTGCCGCTCGGCCGTCGAGCACGCCCGGAACGCGGCCGGTGCCGTGGACGCCGACTCCCCGCGCCGGGGCGGCGTGCTGACCGTCGCGACCGGCATCGACATCACCCCGAGCCTGCTCTTCGCCGTGAGCGCCAACACCCTCGTCCAGCGCCTCGCCTTCAACACCCTCACCCGGTACGACGACCGGCTCCGGCCGCAGCCCGAGCTCGCCACCGCCTGGGAGGTCTCGCCGGACGGCCTGAACGTGACCCTCAGGCTGCGCGAGGACGTGCTGTTCCACAGCGGCCGCCGGTTCACCGCCGACGACGTCGTCTTCGCCGTCCGGAACCTCCAGAACCCGGCCCGCTCCGCCCAGTTGAGGTCCACCGCCGCCGCCGTCACCGACTTCCGCAAGAACGGCGACTTCGAGCTGACCCTGGTGCTCGCCCACCCGGTGAGTAACCTCTTCGACCTCTTCGAGTTCATGATCGTCCCGGACCGGGAGAGCATCGAGGACGCCGTCACCGGCACCCGGCTGATCGGCACCGGCCCGTTCGCCCTCACCGGGCGCAAGCCCGGCTCCTCGCTCTCCTTCGCCCGCAACGAGCAGTACTGGAACCCCGGCCGCCCCCACCTCGACGGCGTGGAGATCCGGATCATCCCGCAGGCGGAGTCACTGCTGTCCTCGCTCAGGACCGGCCAGACCCACCTCTCCTACAACGTCCGCGGCAAGGACGCCGCGACCCTGGTCGACGACCCGCGGTTCCGGATCAGGCAGTACGACACCGGCTCCGGCGCCCACTACATCGGCGTGGACGTCACCGCCGAGCACGTCCGCGACAAGCGCGTCCGCCAGGCCATCGCCTGGGCGGTCGACCGCGACCGGCTCGTCCAACAGGCCCTCGGCGGCTACGGCACCGTCTCCTCGGTGCCCTGGCCCAAGTCCTCCCCGGCCTACACCGAGGCCGGCGCCACCCACTACCGGCACGACCCGGAGCGGGCCCGGGCGCTGCTCCGGGAGGCCGGCGCCGAGCACATCACCCTGCCCTTCGCCCACTCCAACGAGGCCGGGCCGACCGCCGTCGCGCAGATCCTCCAGTACGACCTCCGGCAGGTCGGCATCGAGACGGTGCTCCAGCCCGCCGACTCGCCGACCATGCAGAAACAGCTGATCTCCCAGTCCATGCCCGCCCTGTGGACGCTCAGCCACGGCTTCGCCCAACTCCAGCCCGCGACCCTCGCGGTGAGCGCCTACCCCTTCAACGAGGCCAGGAACAGCTCCCGCTTCGCCTCCCCCGCCTACACCGACGTGGTGCAGCGGGCCTGGAACCGCAGCGACAGCGACAGCCCCGAGGCCAGGGCCCTCCACCAGCAGATCACCGACGTGCTGCTGGACGAGGAGTTCGTGATCGACCTCGCCATCGCCGGACTGGTCGAGGTCGCGGGCCGCCGGGCCCGGGGCGTCACGCTCAACAAGTTCGGCTACCTCAACCTCGACGACGCCTATCTCACGGCCTGAGCAGGACGGCCCGGAACCCCATGCGCACCTTCCTCCTGAAACGCCTCCCCAGCGGACTGCTCGTCCTCGCCCTCGCCTCCTTCCTGGTCTTCCTCATCCTCCGGCTGATCCCCGGCGACCCGGCCACCACGCTCGCCGGACCGGACGCCTCCCCCGCCACCGTCGCCGCCATCCGCGGTCGACTCGGGCTCGACCAGCCGCTGTTCGGCCAGTACGTCAGCTGGCTCGGCCACCTGCTGAGCGGCGACCTCGGGCCGAGCTACGCGATCGGCGGCCAGGTCTCCGACCTGATCGGCAACGGCCTCGGCGCCACCGTCCAACTCACCCTCGGCGCCCTGCTGCTGGTGGTGCTGATCGCGCTGCCGCTGGGCGTGGTCGGCGCCACCACCAGGCGCGGCCCGGTCGCCGCCGCCGTCCAGGCGGTCACCACCGGCGTGCTGGCGGTCCCGCCGTTCGTCACCGGTGTGCTGCTGGTCCTGCTGTTCGCCGTCTCCTTCGAACTGCTCCCGGCCGGCGGGCACGAGTCCCTGCTCGCCGAACCGGACCTGGCCGTGCAGTACCTGGCGATGCCCGCCCTCTGCCTGGCCCTGCCCAGCGCCGCCGTGCTGGCCCGCTACCTCAAGGACGGCATCGAACGCGCCCTCGCCGAGGACTACGTCCGCACCGCGACCGCGCTCGGCGTCTCCCGGCGGCGGATCGTCTGGCGGCACGCCCTGCCCAACGCACTGCCCTCCGCCGTCACCGTCCTCGGCCTCCAGACCGGCCACCTCGTCGCCGGGGCCGTCCTGGTGGAACGGATCTTCGCCTGGCCGGGCCTCGGCCAGCTGATCGAGCAGGGCGTGCTGCGCCGGGACTACCCGCTGGTGCAGGACCTGCTGCTGCTCGTGGTCGCGGTCTACGTGGCCGTCCAACTGCTCACCGACCTGGCCTACACCTGGCTCGACCCCCGGATCCGCTGGGAGTGACCCGATGACCACCGCCGCCCCTCCCCTCAAGTCCGCCGCACTGCGCGGCCGTTACCGCTCCGCCCTGCTCAGCCCGCGCGGCCTGACCGGCCTCGTCCTGGTCGGCGCCGTCGCCCTGGCCGGACTGCTCGCACCGCTGCTCACCGGCACCGACCCGAACGCCCAGAGCGCGCTCGCCCTGGCCGGCCCCGGCGCCGCGCACCCCTTCGGCACCGACGACCTCGGCCGCGACCTGTACAGCCGGGTGCTGCACGGCATCGGCACCGACCTCGCGCTGATCGTCACCGCCGTCCCGGTCGGCGCCCTGCTCGGCTGCTCCGCCGCCCTGCTCGCGGCCACCTCCCGATGGTCCGACCTCGCCGTCCAGCGCGCCTTCGACCTGCTGCTCGCCTTCCCCGGGCTCATCCTCGCCCTGGCCGTCACCGCCGTCCTCGGCCCGGGCCGCTGGCCGGTGGTGATCGTCATCGCGCTGGCCGAGATCCCCGGCTACGGACGGCAGTTGCGGGCCGGCATCCTCGTCCAGCGGGAGCGCGAGTACGCCCTGGCGGCCCGGGTCGGCGGCGCCTCCCGGGCCCGGGTGCTGCTGCGGCACGTACTGCCCAACGCCGTCGACCCGCTGATCGTCCAGACCGCCGTGGCGCTCTCGCTCGGCGTGTTCATCGAGGGCGCGATGAGCTTCCTCGGCCTCGGGGTCCGCCCGCCGGAGCCCACCCTGGGCAGCATCCTCAGCCAGTCCGTCGCCTACCTGGCCACCCACCCGACCTTCGCGGCCGCCCCGCTGGCCGCCACCACCGCGCTGGTGCTCGGCTTCACGCTGATCGCCGAGGCCCTGAACCGGGGGATCCGCCGATGACCACCGTGCTCCGCGTCACCGACCTCACCGTACGGTTCGGCGATTCCGACTCCCAGGGCACCACGGCCGTCGACGGCGTCTCCTTCGACCTCGGAGCGGGCGACACCCTGGGCATCGTCGGCGAGTCCGGCTCCGGCAAGTCCACCACCGCGCTGGCGCTGCTGCGGATGCTGCCGCCCGGCGGCCGGATCACCGCCGGCTCGGTCCACCTCGCCGGGCAGGACCTCGCCACCCTCCCCGAGACCGCGCTGCGCGCCCTGCGCGGGCGGCGGATCGCCATGGTCTTCCAGGACCCGATGTCCTCGCTCAACCCCGTGCTCACCGTCGGCCGCCAGCTGGACGAGGCACTGCGCGCCCACGGCGGCACCCGGCGGAAGGCCGAACGACAGGCCCGGGCCGCCGAGTTGCTCGACCTGGTCGGCATCCCCGACGCCGCCGGCCGACTGCGCGACCACCCGCACCGGTTCTCCGGCGGCCAGCGCCAGCGCATCATGATCGCCCTCGCACTCGCCCACGACGCCGAGGTGCTGGTCGCCGACGAGCCGACCACCGCCCTCGACCCCACCGTCCAGCAGCAGATCCTGCGGCTGCTGACCCGGATCAACCGGGAGACCGGCACCGCCCTGGTGGTGATCAGCCACGACCTCGGGGTGATCGCCCGGACCTGCCGCCGGCTGCTGGTCATGCGGCACGGCCGGGTGGTCGAGAGCGGCGCCACCGCCGAGGTCCTCGCCCGGCCCGAACACCCGTACACCCGCGAGCTGTTGGCCGCCGTACCGCGCCTGGAGGAGCCCTCCCGGGCGGCCGCCAACAGCACCCCGGGCACCCGGCCGCTGCTCACCGTCCGCGGCCTGACCAAGACGTACGGCTCCCGGCAGCGCGCCGTCACCGCGCTGCACGGCGTCGACCTCGACCTGCACCCCGGCGAGACCCTGGGCCTGGTCGGAGAGTCCGGCTCCGGCAAGTCCACCCTGGCCCGGGCGCTGGTCCAGGCGCACCCGCCGTCCGGCGGCAGCATCCGCTTCCGCGGCGAGGAACTCGGCCGCGGGGCACGGCGCGACGGGCCGCACCGCGAGGTCCAACTCGTCTTCCAGGACCCGTACTCCTCGCTCAACCCCCGGATGACCGCCGGGCAGATCATCGCCGAGCCGCTGATCGCCCACCGCCTCGGCGACCGGGAGCAGCGCGCCGCCCGGGTCGCCGAACTGCTGGAGCAGGTCGGGCTGGACCCGGCCGTGGCCGACCGCCACCCGCGCGCCTTCTCCGGCGGCCAGCGCCAACGCATCGGCATCGCCCGGGCCCTGGCGCCCGAACCGAGCGTGCTGGTCTGCGACGAGCCGGTCTCCGCGCTGGACGTCTCGGTCCAGGCCCAGGTGATCGAGCTGCTCGCCCGGCTCCAGCGCGAACTCGGCCTGGCCGTCCTGTTCATCGCCCACGACCTGGCGGTGGTCCGCCGGGTCAGCCACCGGATCGCGGTGATGCACCGCGGCCGGATCGTCGAGACCGGCCCCGCCGACCGGGTCGTCACCGCGCCCGAACACCCCTACACCGCCGAGCTGTTGGCCGCCGTGCCGGGCCTGGAGCCCGCTCCGGCCGCCAGCCGCTGAGCCGGCGCCCGCCCGAGCCACCCCCGGAGCACCGTATGAGCACCCCGCCCGACCCGCACCTCCGGCCGACGCCGCAGCCCGACCCGCACCGCCGCGACCCGTACGCGGGCTTCCCCGGCACCGTCGGCCGCACCTTCGCCGAGTCCGTCCCCGCCTGGCCGCGGCGGGTCCGCCCGCGCGAGGGCGCGCCCAACATCGTCGTCGTGCTGATCGACGACATGGGCTACAGCGACATCGGCCCGTTCGGCGCCGAGATCCCCACCCCCACCCTGGACCGCCTCGCCGCCACCGGCGTCCGGCTCGCCAACTACCACACCATGCCGCTCTGCTCCCCCGCCCGGGCGGCCCTGCTCACCGGCCTCAACCCGCACCGGGTCGGCTACTCCTTCGTCGCCAACGCCGACCCGGGCTTCCCCGGCTACGGCATGGAGGTCGCCGGGGACATCCCCACCCTGGCCGAACTGCTGCACGACGCCGGCTACGCCACCTACGCGGTCGGCAAGTGGCACCTCACCCGGGACTCCGCCTCCAACGCCGCCGACGACCGCGCCAACTGGCCGCTCCAGAAGGGCTTCGACCAGTACTACGGCGTCCTGGAGGGCCTGACCAGCCTCTTCCACCCGCACCAACTCGTCCGCGACAACAGCCCGCTGGACATCGACGAGTTCCCCGACGGCTACTACTACACCGACGACATCACCGACCAGGCCGTCAAGATGGTCACCTCGCTGCGCGCCCACGACGCCGACAAGCCGTTCTTCCTCTACCTCGCCCACAACGCCGTGCACGGCCCGCTCCAGGCCAAGCCCGAGGACCTCGCCCGCCACCGCGGCCGCTACGACGGCGGCTGGGACGAGCTGCGCCGCACCCGCTTCGCCCGCCAGCTGGCCGCCGGACACTTCCCGCCCGGCACCGAGCTGCCCGAGCGCAACTCCGAGGCCGGGTACGAGGTCGGCCCCTGGGACGAACTCACCGACGTCCAGCAAAAGTTGTACGCCCGCTACATGGAGGTGTACGCGGCGATGGTCGACAACGTCGACCAGAACCTCGGCCGGCTCACCGACACCCTGGCCGCCCTCGGCGAACTCGACAACACCATCATCGTGTTCACCAGCGACAACGGCGGCACCGGCGAGGGCGGCGCCGAGGGCACCCGCAGCTACTTCAGCCGCTTCGTCCACCACCCGAACCTGCCGGCGGACTGGAACCCGGACGTCCGGCGCGAGATCGACCTGATCGGCGGCCCGCGGAGCCTGGTGCACTACCCGCGCGGCTGGGGCATGGCCTCCAACACCCCCTTCCGCCTCTACAAGGGCCAGACCTACGCGGGCGGCGTCCGCGTCCCCTTCGTGCTCTCCTGGCCGGCCGGCCTGCCCCGCACCGAGGGCGACACCGGCGTCCGCACCCAGTACCAGTACGTCACCGACATCCTGCCCACCCTGCTCGAACTCGCGGGCGTGGAAAGGCCGTCGGAGCGCCGGGGCCACCCCGTCCAGGAGCTCGACGGCACCGGCTTCACCTCCGTGCTGCGCGACGGCGCCGCGCCCGGTACCCACCACGAGCAGTACTGCGAGATGACCGGCAACCGCAGCTACTACCGCGACGGCTGGAAGCTGGTCACCCTGCACCGCCCGGGCACCCCGTACGACGAGGGCGAGTGGGCGCTGTACGACCTGCGCACCGACCCCACCGAGATCCACGACGTCGCCGCCGAACACCCCGACCTGGTCAAGGAGTTGTCCGCCGCCTGGGAGGCCGCCGCCTGGCGCGACGGGGTCTTCCCGCTCGCCGACGGCAGCGGCGCCCTCGCCCTGCGCGGCCCCGAGGCCGAGCGGCTGCGCCGCCCCGTCACCCTGCTGGCCGGCACCCCCGAACTGGAACGCTACCGCTCCTCCCGGCTGATCGCCTTCCGCTCCTTCACGGTCGAGGCCGCGCTCGACGGCTACCGGCCGGGCGACCAGGGCGTCCTGGTCTCGCACGGCGACCAGGGCGGCGGCTACAGCCTCTACGTCGAGGAGGGCCGGCTGCGCCTCGCCTACAACCAGTACGGCGACCTGCTGGAGGCCGACGGAGGCCCGCTGCCGGCCGGCGCCCGGCTGATCACCCTGGAGGCCACCGCCGTCGCCGACCTCAGATGGGAGTTCCGGCTGCTCGTGGACGGCCTGCCGGTGGGCGGCCTGCCGGTGGGCGACACCGGGGACGGCGCCGCGGCCGGGGCGGAGCCCGCCCTGCTCGGCCCGGTCCACCAGCTGATCGGCATGGCCCCGTTCCAGGGCATCAGCGTCGGCATCGACCGCAAGTCCCCGGTCTCCTGGCCGCTGTACGAGCGGCACCGCTCCTTCCGCTATACCGGCGCCCTGCACTCCGTCACCTACCGGCCCGGCGAGCCCGCGCCGTACGACCCGGAGACGGTGGCCCGGGCGCTGCGCGAGGCGGCGGCCGCCTTCGAGTAGCCGCGCCCAAGCCGGGCCGGACCGGGCCCAAACCGGCCCCGGACCGGACTCGGACCGACCGGTCCGCGCCAGTCGGGCCGGGCCGGTCGGCCATGATCCCCGATCACCCGCCAAGATCCCCCCACCCGGGTTACCCTCGTCCCGCGCGGCAGCCCGGCCGCGCGGCCGACCGAGGGGGAACGGATGATCGGGGACCTGCTGCCGGACGTCGTGGTGACCGAGGTGGCCTACGAGGACCCGCCGGAGGCCCGGCTGGAGCCCGAGGAGGAGCCCGCCGTCGCCCGGGCCGTCGACAAGCGGCGCCGCGAGTTCACCACCGTCCGGCACTGCGCCCGGGCCGCCCTCGCCCGGCTCGGCGTCCCGTACCGCCCGCTCGTCCCGGGCCTGCGCGGCGCGCCGAGCTGGCCGGACGGCGTGGTCGGCAGCCTCACCCACTGCGACGGCTTCCGCGCGGCGGCCGTGGCCCGGGCCGGCACCCTCGCCTCCGTCGGCATCGACGCCGAGCCCGCGCTGCCGCTGCCGGAGGGCGTCCAGGAGGCCGTCGCGCTGCCGGTCGAGCAGCAGCGGCTCGCCAAGCTGGCCGCCGAGCACCCGGACGTCCCGTGGGACCGCATCCTGTTCAGCGCCAAGGAGTCGGTGTACAAGGCCTGGTTCCCGCTGACGCAGGTCTTCCTGGACTTCGAGGAGGCCGAGCTGGACCTCTCCCCCGACGGCACCTTCACCGCCCGGCTGCTCGTCCCGGGCCCGGTGGTCAACGGCCGCCGGATCGACGGCTTCGACGGCCGCTGGGCGGTCCGGGACGGGCTGCTCGCCACCGCGATCGCCGTCGCCCCCTGACCGGCGACCAGGCCCCGGGCCGTCACCGACCGGCCCCCGGACCGTCACCGACCGGCCCTCGACCGGGGCGGCATATCCTCGACCCCGTGACGGTGACCTATGTGATCGACGGCGACGAGATCAAGACCCTGGAGGACTTCTGGGACGTGGTCGGGCGGACCATCGGCGTGGACGGCTACTTCGGCCGCAACCTCGACGCCTTCGCCGACTGCCTGCGCGGCGGCTACGGCACCCCCGAGGACGGCGACTGGGTCATCGAGTGGCGCCACCACGAGGTCTCCCGCCACAACCTCGGCTACCCGGAGACGGTCCGGCAGCTGGAGCTGCGGCTGGCGCGCGCCCACCCGACCAACCGCGCGCGGATCACCGCCCAGCTGGACGCCGCCCGGGCGGGCAGGGGGCCGACGGTCTTCGACTGGCTGGTCCGGATCATCGAGGAGGAGCACCCGGGCGGCCTGCGCCTGGCCTGACCGCCCTTCACCCCGCCTGACCGCCCGGGGCCCCGTCGCGGGGGCGTGCCCCGCTACAGCACGTCCGAGAGCCGGACGAAGCGCCGCCCCGCCGCCAGCAGCCCCGGCACCGCCGCCGCCACCCCGGGGGCGGTGCCGCCGCCCGGGCGGTTCATGTGCCCGATCACGATCGCGCCGGGCGGGGCGGAGGCGACCTCCCGCCGCACCTCGGCGGACCGGAGCGTCGCCCCGTCGTCCCCGTTGACGGTGAATCCGGCCACCCGCTGGCCCAGGTCGGCGACCACCCGGGTGGCGACGTCGTCGTAGTGCGCGGTGCCGGAGCGGAAGAACCGGGGCGGGTGCCCGAGCAGCCCGGTGAGCTTCTCGGCGTTGCCCGCCACCTCGTCGTACACCTCGCCGACGCCGCGCGTGCCCGCGATGCCGTAGGCGGAGCGGCCGGTCACCGAGAGCGGACGGTGGACGGTGCCGTGGTTGCCGATCTCGAACAGCGGGTCGGCGGCGAGCTGCTCGAACTCGTCCGGGTTGGCGTCGATCCAGCGGGCGTTCAGGAAGAGCGTGGCCGGCACCCCGTGCGCCCGCAGGGCGTCGATCAGGTCGGCGTCGTAGCCGCTGCCGCCGGGGCCGCCGCAGGCGTCGAAGGTGAGCGCCATGGCGCTCTCGCCCTCCGGCAGCTCGGTGATCACCCCGGACACGTCCAGCCCCCACTCGGCCGGGGCCAGCGCGCCGTACCGCTCGACCACCTCGGCCCGGGTCGCCGGGTGCGGGGGCTGCTTCGCGGGGTCCGGCGCGGGCGTCGATTCCGGGGCGGGTGTCGGCGCGGGTGTCGGCGCGACGGCCTCGGTGGGCCCGCCGGACGGCGTCGCGAGCGGTTCGGCGGACGGTTCGGTGGACGGTGACGCCGACGGCGAGGCCGGACCGGTGCCCGCCGCCCTGCTCCGGCACCCCGCCAGCGCTCCTCCGGCCACCCCCATGAGCAGTGCCCGCCGACTCACCGACACGCCCGTCTCCCATCCGCGCCATGTCTCGCACAAGCCATGCCTCATACAACCCGATGGCATGTAAACCGATGACATGACAATGAACCGACCATTCGTCACTCCCCGCAACTCGCCCCCGCCCCCGCCCGGCGCCTCTTCACCGACCCGCCCCGCCGCCGTGGGCCACGACTCACCCCCGGTTCACCCGCCCGGGTAAGCCCGCGAGCGACCCGCCCGCCCCGATCCGGAGACCTCGATGCCGACCGAGCCCAGCACCCCGCGCCCGAACCGACCCGCCGACCAACCGGCCGACCAACCGGCCGACCAACCGACTCCGCAGCCCGCCCGCCGCGACCTGCTCCGCACCGGCCTCGCCACCGGCGCCGCCACCGCGCTCGGCCTCGCCGCCGCCACCGGCCGGGCGGACGCCGCCCCCGCCGACGGCCCCGCCGCCCCCGGCGCCACACCCCCCGACCGCACCCTCACCCTCACCGGCCACCTGCCCACCGGCTCCCCCGACTTCGTCTACCTCCCGGTCGAGGTCCCCGAGGGCGTCCGCGAGATCGCCGTCTCCTACGGCTACGACAAGCCGCCCGTCCCGGCCGGCACCCCCGGCAACTCCTGCGACATCGGCATCTTCGACGAGCGCGGCACCGACCTCGGCGGCCCCGGCTTCCGCGGCTGGTCCGGCGGCTTCCGCACCGAGTTCAGCCTCTCCCGCGCCGCCGCGACCCCCGGCTACCTCCCCGGCCCGGTCAACCCCGGCACCTGGCACGTGGTCCTCGGCCCCTACCAGGTCGCCCCGCAGGGCCTGGAGTACCACGTCGAGGTCACCCTCCGCTTCGGCGCCCCCGGGCCGCGGTTCACCCCGCAGTACCCGGCGGAGCGGGCCCGCGGCCGCGGCCGGGCCTGGTACCGGGGCGACTGCCACCTGCACACCGTCCACTCCGACGGGCGGCGCAAGCCCGAGGAGGTGGCCGCCGGAGCCCGCGCGGCCGGCCTGGACTTCATCGTCTCCACCGACCACAACACCAGCTCCTCGCATGCCGCCTGGGGCCCGCTGGCCGGCCCCGACCTGCTGATCCTGCCGGGCGAGGAGATCACCACCCGCAACGGCCACTGGCTGGCCCTCGGCCTGGAGCCCGGCCAGTTCGTCGACTGGCGCTACCGCTCCCGCGACGAGGAGTTCCCGCGCTTCGTCCGCCAGGTCCACCGGTCCGGCGGCCTGGTGGTGCCCGCGCACCCGTACTGCCCGTACGTCGCCTGCCAGTGGAAGTTCGGCTACGAGCAGGCCGACGGCGTCGAGGTGTGGAACGGCCCCTGGACGTACGACGACGAGTCGGCGGTGGACACCTGGGACGGCCGGCTCGCCGTCGCCCTGCGCGAGGGCCGCTCCTGGCTGCCCGCCCTGGGCAACAGCGACGCGCACAGCGAGCCGCAGGCCATCGGCTCCCCGCACAACGTCGTCCTGGCCGAGGACCTCACCCGGGACGCGATCCTCGACGGGCTGCGCGCCGGGCGCAGCTGGCTGGCCGAGTCCTCCGCCGTCACGCTGGACCTCACCGTCACCGGGCACGGCCGCCGGGCGGGCATCGGCGAGGAGCTGACCGTCCCGGCCGACGCCCCGCTGGACGTCCGGCTCACCGTCTCCGGCGTGCCCGGCGGGACGGTCCGCCTGCTCACCGACGAGGGCCAGATGCACCAGGAGCCGCTGCCCGCCGACGGCTCCGGCACCGTGATCTGGCGCACCACCGCCTCGCTCGCCGCGTACGTCCGGGCCGAGGTGCGCCACCCGAAGGCGGACGGCACCCCCGGCAGGGGCAACTCGATGGGCCCGGACCTGCCCTGGGGCCCGATGGCGGCGCTCACCAACCCGATCGTGCTGCGCACCGAAGCGGGCTGACCACCCCGGCCGGCCCCGCCGACCGACCACTCCGACCCGCCCAGGAAGCGGGCTGGGGACGACTCGGACCACCCGTTTGGACTAGGTTGATCCCCGAAACGCATCAGTCGTAGGGACGAGGCGGTCGGATGTCCGGATATGGGCCGACCAGCCCCTTCGCACTCCGACCGCCCCGCCCCGGCTACCCGACCGTCCCCGGCCCGCGAAGGGATCAGCAGCTGTGAACCGTACGACCGTAGGTGGGCCGGAGCTCGGGGGCGGCGGGGGCGCCGGGGGCGTCCTCGTCCTCGTCGACCCGGCCGGGGCCGGGAACAGCCCGGTCGCGGAGCTGCTCGCCCGGGAACTGAACCCGAGCGTCCACCTGCGGACGGACGACTTCCTGCGGGTCATACGCAGCGGCCAGCTCCCGCCCCACCTGCCCGAGGCCGGCCGCCAGAACGCCACCGCCCTCGCGGCCGCCGCCCAGGCCGCCTTCGCCTACGCCACCCGCGGCTACCAGGTCGTGGTGGAGGCCCCCGCCGCCCCGGCCGCCCTCGACACCTTCCGCCGCGAGAGCCGCGCCACCGGCGCCGCCCTCCACTACGTCGTCCTCCACCCCGGCCCGGCCCCTGAGGACACCGTCCACACCGCCCACACCCTCGACACCGCGGCGCTCACCCCCGAGGCCGCCACCGGCTCCGTCCTCACCGCCCTCACCCGGCGCACCCACCTGCTCGGCTGGTAGCCCTCTCCTCTGCCCTGCCTGGTGCTCAGGCGCCCACCGTGCCGTCGATCGCCTCCCGCAGGAAGTCCGCGTGCCCGTTGTGCCGGGCGTACTCGTGGATCAGGTGGAGCATCACCAGCCGCAGCGACACCTCGGCGTCCCACCGGGCCTGGTAGCCGGTGACGTCGAGGGAGTCGGCGGCGAGCTCGATCCGGCGGGAGTGCTCGACCTCGGCCTGCCACGCGGTGAAGGCCTCGGCGCGGGTGGCGCCGGCGGGGTCGTAGGCGGCCTGGTAGTCGCCGTCCTCGGACCAGACCAGCGGCAGCTCCTCACCGTCGATCACCCGGCGGAACCAGACCCGCTCGACCTCCGCCATGTGCCGGACCAGCCCGAGCAGGCTGAGCGTGGACGGCGGGCTGGAGCGCAGCCGCAGCTGCTCGTCGGTCAGGCCCTCGCACTTCAGGGCCAGGGTCGCCCGGTGGAAGTCGAGGAAGCCGCGCAGCATCTCGCGCTCGCCCCCGGTCAGCGGCGGGGCGGGGCGGTCGTCGGGGACGGTCACGGTGGTCGGTCTCCTCGCGGTGGTCGGACTCCCGGCGGACTGTAGCGAACCGCCCGGCCGGTCCGAAACGCCTTTTCTCCCGGCCGCCCACCTGGCTGCGCACCCGGCTTCGCCATCCGCTGTCACATCCGGGCACCCTCCGGTGTCTTCATGTCCGGCAACCCGCCGAACCACCGAACCACCGAACCCGGAGGACACCATGGCACTGCGACTGCCGAAGGCCCAGCTGCCCGCCGAGCTGAGCGAGAACATGATCAGGACGTTCGGGACCGCCCTCGAACCCGTCGAGGCCGTCTGGCACAACCCCGCCGTCGCCACCGCGAACCTGGACTTCTCCCGCGGGATCGCCGAGTGGGACGCACTCGACGAGGGCCTCAAGTCCTTCGCGCACATGGCGGTGGCCGCCCAGGTCGGCTGCGGCTGGTGCCTGGACGTCGGCTACTTCCAGGCGCGGAACCAGGGCCTGGACCCGGCCAAGGCGAGCCAGGTGCCGAACTGGCGGGCGGCGGAGGTGTTCACGGCGCTGGAGCGCGAGGTGATGGCGTACGCCGAGGCCATGACGGTGACCCCGCCGGCCGTCACCGACGAGCAGTACGAGCACCTGCTGGACGAGCTCGGCCCGGCCGCCATGGTCGAACTCACCGCCTACGTCGCCTTCGTCAACATGGCCACCAGGAACAACACCGCGAACGGCGTCCGGTCGCAGGGCTTCTCCGACTCCTGCGGGATCCCGCTGGCCCGGCCCACCGTCACCGCCGACGATGCCGCCGACACCGCCGCTGACGTGTCGGCCGGAGTGAAGCCGGCATGACCGAGGACCCCTTCGTCGCCCACCGCAGCCTGCTCTTCACCGTCGCCTACGAGCTGCTCGGCTCCGCCGCCGACGCCGAGGACGTGCTGCAGGAGTCCTGGCTGCGGTGGGCCGGGGTCGACCGCGCCCAGGTGCACGACCCGCGCTCGTACCTCATCCGGATCGTCACCCGCCAGGGCCTCAACCGGCTGCGGACGCTCACCCGTCGACGCGAGCAGTACGTCGGCGAGTGGCTGCCGGAGCCGCTGCTCACCAGCCCCGACGTCGCCGAGGACGTCGAACTCGCGGAGAGCGTCTCGTTCGCGATGCTGACCGTGCTGGAGACGCTCGGGCCGACCGAGCGGGCCGTGTTCGTGCTGCGTGAGGTCTTCGAGCTGCCCTACGAGGAGATCGCCGAGGCCCTCGGCAAGACCCCGCCCACCGTCCGGCAGATCGCCCGGCGCGCCCGCGCGCACGTGGCGGCCCGCCGGCCCCGGGTACGGGTCAGCCGCTCCGAGCAACAACGGGTGGTGGAACGGTTCCTGGCGACCCTGCGCACCGGGCGGCTGCAGGACCTGATGGAGGTGCTGGCACCGGACGTCGTCCTGATCGCCGACGGCGGCGGGATCGCGGCCGCCGTACCGGCCCCCGTGCACGGGGCCGAGGCCGTCGCGGCGCTGCTCGCGCGCACCGGGCGGCTGCCGGTCCCGTTCGACACCACCGCGGTGTGGCTCAACGGCGCCCCGGCCGGCCGCATCGACATCGGCGGCGAACCCTCGGTGGTGAGCCTCGCGGTGGAGAACGGCCGGGTCACCCGGGTCTACATCGTGCGCAACCCGCGGAAACTGACCCGCCTCGACACACCGGCCGACCTCACCCGGTAGCCTCTCCCCGTTCGCGTGGTGGTGCCCCGAGCCCGCTCGGAGCACCACCACGCTCCCCCACCGCTCCCTGGACGCTCCGCCATCACGTACCGTGTTCGGACCACCACAGGTTTGGGTACGTACCTCGGCGCGCCCGACGGCCGGGCGCCCACCGAGCAGGAGACCCAGCGGCCCATGGACCACAACCGCATCCCCCCGACCGTACGCCGGACGTACGGCGTCGACGACCTCAGCACCGCCCCGTCGTTCGCCGGAGGCTTCATCAACTTCGGCTACTGGCAAGGGATCGACCTCGCCGACCCGACCTCCGAAGACCGGGTGCGCAGCCAGGAGCAGATGTACCGGCGGGTGCTGCGGGAGTTCCCGGAGCCGCGGGAGCGGCTGCGGCTGGCGGAGGTGGGCTGCGGCCGGGGCCTGGGTGCCGCCCTCGCCCTGCGGGAGTTCCGGTTCGCGGGCGTGACGGGCGTGGACATCCACCCCGACCAGATCGAACGGGCCCGCGCCGTCAACGCGAGAGCCCTGGCAACGTACCCCGATCGGCTGGCGTACACCCTCGGCTCGGCGGACGAACTCCCCTTCTCCGACGGCTATCTGGACGGCGTCTTCTCCGTCGAGGCCGCCCAGCACTTCCGCGAACTGACCGGCTTCGCCCGCGAGTCCGCCCGCGTCCTGCGCCCCGGCGGCCGGCTCGTCGTCGCCACCTTCTTCACCGCCCCCGGCCCCGACGTCGCCGAACGCCTCAAGATCCTCCTCGCCAGCTTCGCCGACGGCCTCGACATCGCCCACCCCCTCGACGACTTCACCACCTCCCTCACCCGCACCGGCTTCACCGACATCACCACCGAATCCATCGGCGCCGACGTCTGGCCCGGCCTCGACCGCTACCTCACCGACGCCGTCCCCGCCGCCCACTGGACCCGCCACTTCCTCCCCGCCTGGCGCGACGGCCTCCTCGACTACCACGTCCTCACGGCCATCCGCATCTGACCGGGTGGCGGTCGGCCCTGGGCCCGTCACGGGCCCAGGGCCGCTCGCGACATCCGCAACGGGCGGCTGCGCCTGGAGCACGTTCTATTACAAGCCCTCCAAGGCTGATGACCACTGGCGCTGGCCACGGGTGCGGGGGCGGAGCACGCCGGTTGCAAGCCCTCCAGGGCTGATCTCGACCGGCCCAGACGCATGCGGAGGTGAGGCGGATCGCGTTGCAAGCCCTCCAGGGCTGATCACGACAGGGTGCCCGGCACCCCCTGATGCCGCCGCCGGAGTTGCAAGCCTTCCAGGGCTGATCACGACCGGCTGGCCCGTTGTCGCTCACCCCACCTGCATCCCGTTGCAAGCCCTCCAGGGCTGATCACGACGTCGACCAGAACCGGGTCCGCGGGCAGGTCCACCAGGTTGCAAGCCCTCCAGGGCTGATCACGACTCCGCAGTCCGTGGAGGAGCTGTGGGAACGGATCGGGTTGCAAGCCCTCCAGGGCTGATCACGACTGTGCGGCGTGCGGGCTGGGGAGTGGTGGGGCTAGCGTTGCAAGCCCTCCAGGGCTGATCACGACAGGCCTCGGCCTGCTGAAGGGTGAGGCGGCGCAGGTGTTGCAAGCCCTCCAGGGCTGATCGCGACCGGCATCCAGGACCCCCTCCACATCACCCGCCGCCCGTTGCAAGCCCTCCAGGGCTGATCACGACCCGACGGGGCGCAGAAGAACCGCGTCGACCTCCCGTTGCAAGCCCTCCAGGGCTGATCACGACGGCGGCCGCCGCCAGGTCCAGCAGCCGGTACGCCGTGTTGCAAGCCCTCCAGGGCTGATCACGACGGCCGCCGAGCAGATCGCCCGCCTGGGCGTCCTCGCGTTGCAAGCCCTCCAGGGCTGATCACGACGCGTGGCGATCAGCGGGATCAGCCCGCAGGCCGGCCGTTGCAAGCCCTCCAGGGCTGATCACGACCCGAGGGCAAAGTCCAAGGTCAGAGCACCCGCGGGCGTCGCCGTAGGCAGCGGAAGCGCAGAGACCGGTCGGCACTGCAGTGGCACTGGTCACAGGATCTCACCCGGCCCGCCGAGGGTGGCGCCGAGTGTTGCCCTGGCGATCATGTCCGGGGAGCGGGCGGTGTAGGTGACGATGCTGTCGTAGCTGGGGTCGATCACGCTATTGAGGGTGTGGGTGAGGGCGCGGTACTGGGCGGCGGTGAGTTCGCCGTGGAAGACGCTGCGCTGGGTCCAGTGGAGGTACTTGCGGCAGGTTTTCAATACTTTCGGGTTGCGTTCGGCTGCGGTGTCGTAGACCAGGATGACGAACATCGGCGGCTACCACCAGGGCCGGAAGGGCTTGTACGGCGTGCCTTCCAGACACAGCCGGACGAGCTTGAGTGCTTCGAGGTGGATGAGCTCCTCGTAGCTGACCTTCCGCTTCAGCGTCCGGTGGTACACCGTCGTCGCGAGTTCCTCCCGAACCAGGGCGGCGATCTTCTTGCGGCCGTCCGCACTGAGTGCGGCGCGGCCGACTTCCGTCTCGAAGTCGCTGGGTTTGAGGTGCTTCTGGCCGGCGGCCCGCCGCAGTAGCCGTTCGGCGAGCAGGGGTTTGAAGGGTTCGGCGAGGTCGAGGGCGAGGGTGTTGCGGCGGCGGTCGGTGTCGCTGTGCAGGAAGCCGATGGCGGGGTGGAGCGGGGTGCTGCGCAGGGCGGTGAGGACGCGGGCGTAGGTGAGGGCGTTGAGGTAGCTGATGAAGGCGTTGCCGGCGTTGGTGGGTGGCCGGCGGGTGCGGCCGTTGAGGCGGAGCCAGGCGGGGAGGCGGGTGTCGAGGACGGCCCAGGCGGTGCGGCGGAAGTTGCCTTCCTGGCCCATGAGTTCGTCGGTGTCGTGGCAGTCGGGCAGGGTGGTGCGCAGGGTTTCGAGTGCCGGGTCGAGGAGGTCGGTGTCGAGGGCCCAGCGGAGGTTCTCGGCGGTGGCGAGGAGGAGTCCGCGTGCGACCGGGAGGCGTTGCGCGGGGTCGCCGGTGATCTCGACCTGTCGGCGGAGGACGGTGGCGGAGGACATGGCCTCGGCGGGCGCGAAGTGTCCGGCGTAGTTGCCGTAGTGGTCGAGGATGTGGACGGTGACGCCGTGGCGGCTGAGGAGGGACATCACGGAGGTGTTGAGGTCGACGTGCTCGAAGGCGACGAGGTCGCGGATGTCCGTGATGGGGATGCGGACGGGGCTGCCGTCGGCACGCTCGATGCGGATGCTGTCGTCCTCGCGGCGGATGCGGCAGGGTCCGGTGAGCCAGTAGGTACGGCCGACGGCGGGCATCAGTCTCCCCAGCAGTAGTCGAGGTAGGAGCAGCCGCGGCAGGCGGCACGGGTCCGGCGGTCGGGGGGTTCGGCCGAGGCGATGACGGCGCGGGCCTCGTCCTCGGCGGTCTCGGCCGCTTCCCGCGCCTCTTCGTTCCAGGGGACATCGGTGGTGCGGCGGATGAGGGGGTAGTGGACGGTGCCGCCGCGCACGTTGACGCCTCGGCGCTCCAACAGCAGGCAGTAGTGCCGGACTTGGGCGTCGTGGGCGGGTGATGGGCTGCGGGAGGACTTGGTCTCGTGGATGACGGCCCCGGCGGTGACCCAGTCGATGCGGGCTTCGCCGAGGTCGACGTCCCGCCGTCGCGTGAACGTGGTCTCGCTCACGACCTCCCCGAAGGCGACGAGGTCGCTGCCGCCTTCGGGCCGGTAACCGCGCGTGTAGAGCCAGAGTTGGCGCGGGCAGTGGCGCAGGTACTTGATGTGGACGCCGCCGAGGCCCTGGTCGTCGCCGAGTGGACTCGCAGGGATGGGTTTCACAGGATCGTCTCCGTTTCGGCGGGCGGGCGGAGGCCCAGGACGGGGTCGTACTCGCCCTTGACGAGATGGACGCCTAGCGACCGGTCGAAAGCGTGGCTGTAGGTCTTCAACTGCCCGTAGCCCAGCGGGATGAGCAGTCCGGCGGCGAGGAGCGGGTCCGCCTTCTTGCCGACCGCGAGTCGGCGGTACTCCTCGGTGTCCTCCTCCAGGAGCACCTCCACGGTGTCGAAGCGTTCGCCGAGGGACTTCGCGTACTCGGTGCGGTCGTGGAAGGGGTCGGCGAAGGTGAGGAACTCGGCGGTGAACCCGTCGCGGGCCTCCCGAGCCCTCTCAGCCCACTTGTGGCCCCAACCAGTGTCGTAGGCGAGGGCGAGGAGGCGGTCGATGTCCTGTTCGCTGAGGTCGGTGGCGCCTTCCACCGCCAGGGTGGTGAGCGCCGACCAGGCGGCCTCCACCGCGCCCTGGTCGTACGGGCGGTGGCCGTCCGTCCGGTGGACCCGGAACTCGACCGCCCCGTCCGGGTGGAGGCCCCGACGGTTGACGCGTCCGGCGCGCTGGGCGACGGCCTCGATGGGGGCGTTCTCCACCGCGCCCCGGTCGAAGTCGAGTTGCAGCGAGACCTCCACCGTCTGCGTGGCCACGACCAGACCGCCTCGACGCGGCGCGTCGTCGGACCGGCGCTCGCGGTGGCGTTTCAGGAGTCGGCGTTCGATCTCGTCGCGGTCCTTGTTCTTGAAGCGCGAGTGGAGGAGCAGTGCGGCGTCCGGGTCGTCGGGGTGCTGCTCGCGGGCGTGGTCGGCGAGGGCGGCGAAGAGGGCCTGCCCCGCAGCAACCCTGTTGACGACCGCCAGCACGCTGTGCCCCTCGTCGATCCACCCTTCCAGCCGCGCGATGCTCTCCGGGTCCGTCAGCGCGAGCTCGTCGACGACCAGTCGGTGCCGCACCGGCGCCGTCCCGGGCTCGGCCCGGTGGCAGGTGACGGGCTGGTGCAGGCTCTCGTCGACGATGGTCAGCAGCGGCGGGGCGAGGGTCGCGGACAACACGGCGATCCTGCTGCCGAGTTGTTCCCACAGCCGCATCGCGGCGCAGAGCCGGCCGAAGGTCTCGGGGTCGTAGGCGTGGAGTTCGTCCAGGACGAACAGGGAGTTGGCCTGTTCGAGGAGGACGGAGGAATGGGTGGGCCCGGCGATGGCGGCGGCGAGGAGTTGGTGGGGCGTGGCGACGCGCAGGCGTTGGGTGAACAGGCGCATGGCGTTGGCACGGGCGCGGGCTTTGCGGGCGTCGTCCTTGGTGGGGCCGCTACAGCAGTCGTCCTCCGACGCCTCCGTGAGGAGGGTACGGGCGAGGGCGCCGTGGAGGAGGCCGATGTCAGGCTGCTTCTCCCCCGCGGCCGGGTGGAGGGTGTGCTGGAAGCGACGTCGGGCGGCGTTGAGGGAGGCGCGGTAGGGCAGGGTCCAAACGACCCTGGGCATGCCCGCCATCGTCGCCAACTGCCGGGCAGCCCAGGAGAGTCCGGCCTCCGTCTTGCCGCTGCCCGTGGGGGCGATGAGGACGAGGTGGCCCACGGTCGTACCGGCGTCGTGCTGGTGCCGGTGCGGCGGGTACGGGAGCCGCGCGAGGTAGTCGGTGGGCAGCGGCATGTGGGTCTGGAGGTCCACGTGGGCGGAGCCTGCGTGGTCGGCCAGGGTGAGGGCGCCCTGGGCCAGGACGGCGAGCAGGCCCTGGTGGGCCTTCACCGGGAGCCTCCAGGCGGTGAGGACGTCCTGGAGGAGCAGGCGGGCCCGGTCGGCGAGCACCGGGTCGTTCGGCCCCGGTGGTGCGGGTTCGGTGCCGAGGGAGCCGGCCAGCCAGGCCAGGAGTTCCTGGTGCAGGCCGCGCGGGACCTGCGGCCGTGGGCCGTCCGGGCCGGGCACGTGGCCGAAGGCCTCGTCCCAGCGGGTCCGTTCGTTGTAGAGGCGGGACAGGGCGGGCTTGCCGCCGCCGAGGGAGGACGCCGCGTGGAGCGGCCGGTGGTGGCCGGCGACGAGCGTGGCGATCAGCAGGCGCTCCTCGCCGCCCCACCCCGCTGCCAGGGCCAGCAGGTCGACGTAGGCGAGGGAGAGGACCTCGTGGCGCTCGCCCCAGGGTTTGCCGCCGGGTTCGACCTGCCGTTGGAACAGTTCGGCGATCTTGCCCGCGTCGTGCAGCAGCGCCGCGACGCGTACGAGGCTCCAGAACTGCGGTTCGGTGGCGATGACGCCGGCGGCCCCGATGCGCGCCTCCAGCTGGGCGACCGCGTCGTGGACGGTGCGCAGGTGGGTGGTGAGGCGTTCGGGGTCTTCCCGGGGCAGCGACTTGGCCCGCAGGTCGGTGAGGGCGCGCCTTCGTGGTGGGGTCAAGGGTGGGGCCAGGGGTGGGGCCAGGGGTGGGGTCAGGGGGTCAGCAGCCATACGGCTTGGGTGTCCTCGTTACTGGTGGGTGCTTCTCGGTAGGCGCCGCGGACCGGTGCCGCCCCGGCGGGTTCGTCGCACCACAGGTACGGCGACCAGCGGGTGGTGAGGCGGTCGGCGGAGACGGTGTCGGCGAGGCGGTGCTCGTGGGCGGAGGGCACGTCGTGGCCGTCGGCGGGGGCGAGGGCGTGGCCGACGACCGCCCGCTCGGCGGGTTCGAGGACGACGTGGGCCAGTCCGGTGAGGTGGACGAGGTCCTGGGAGCGGCCCAGGCGCAGGGCGTGACGAGGCCGACGCAGCGCCCGGGCGAACCGGTCGCCGTCCGCTCCCGGTTCGGGCAGCCACAGGGTCAGGTGGACGTCGGCGAGGAAGGGCCGGACCTTGGCCGTCGTACCGCCCTTTCCGGCCCGGATGCGGCCGCCGGCGGACGGGTTGCTGCCGTCGGCGGCGATCGGATGGTAGGTCTCGGTGTCGGTACCGTGGCCTTCCGACCAGGCCGCCATGCCGAGGACGAAGGGTTCGGCGTACGCGCCGGTGGCGGCCGCCAGCAGCCCGCGGACGGTGGACGGCGGCGGCACCGGGAGAACGCGGGTGACACCGGGGAACAGCGGGTCCCGGAAGGAGGCCACGGGCGCGTGGAACGTCGCACGCAGGGCCCGTACCGGCCCGCCCGGTGGCGCCGGGGTCATCGCGGCTCCGGGTCGTCGAACCAGCCGTCCAGCTCGCCCGCGCGCAGTTCCTCCGCCAGCTTGAGCAGAACAGTCCGGGGGTGGTCGACGACGATGGTGCCCTCGGCCAGCTGCCGCTCGCACTGCTTCTCGAAGTCCTCGCGCGCCTGGTCGCGGAAGCCGGGCCGCCAACCGATCCGTACCGGCCCCTCCCACTCCCCCGCCCACGCTTCGAGCTCCTGGACCAGGACGTCCCCGCGCACCCGCACCCCCGTGTCGGGGTCGCTGTCGATCACGTGGCCCAGCGGGTTGATGCCGCCCTTGAAGGGGACCAGGACGATCAGCGCGGGCACCCGGTCGCCGTAGTGCAGGGCCTGCTTCGCCCCGCCGCTCAGGTGCGCGATCGCCTCGGGCAGCAGCGCGGCCCGGCGGCGCCGCTCCTCCAGCGGCAGCCGTACAGCCGGCTGGTCGCGGAACGGGCCTGTGGTGGCGCCGAGCGCGGCGGCCTCCGCCACCTGGAGCGCCTGCTCCTGGGTGAGGTAGTTGGGCCGACCCACCCCGTCCGCGCCGGGCAGGGTGAACGTGCCGATCCTCGGGAGGTCGAGCAGGAAGGGCGCGGCGAGGTCGGCGGTGTAGAACTCGTGGCCGTGCAGGACGGGTTCGGTCACCCCCCGGGACATGACGCCGAAGTCCTCGGTCGGATAGGCGGGTTCGACGGACATCAGAGTGCCGAGCATGAACGGGCTGTCGCGCAGGGTGGTCGCCGCGTCGTCCTTCCTCGCACCCGCCCGCATGTAGCCGAACAGGTCGTCGTCCGGGTAACGAACGGGATCCGCCTGGGTGTTGGCCTTCTGCGCCTTACCCTGCGCCTTGCCGACCCGGGTGACGGGGGACGGTACCGAGCCGCGCTCGACCATGGTCTCCCGGATCCAGCGACGCGCCGCCTGCGCGGACACGTACGGGTACTTGCGGCCCCTGATCCGCGCGAACTTGACGCGGGACACGGTCTCCTCGCTCCGCCCGTTGTTGGGTGCCCCGGCCTGCACGGAGAGCACCATCATCCCTGCCAGGTAAGCCATTTACGCCCGCTCCATCTCGTATGCGTCGTACTCGTCCTCGGCGTCCACGCCGAACGCCGGTTGCTCCGCCAGCGCCTCGATCTCGCGTTCCTGCTGCGGGTCGGGCTCCTTGCCGCTGATCGCGACCCCTCGGCGCTGGAGCATCACCGACACCAGCGCGAACAGGAGCATCCGCTGCTCCCAGGCGCGCGGCCGGCGCCCGATCAGCGGCTTCCACAGCTCGGGGCCCGCCAACGGCGTCTTGTTCCCGACCAGTTGCAGACGCATGTAGGCCTTCACCATGAGCGCGCCGAGCTGGTAGTCGTTGAGCGCGGCCCTGCGGTACTCGGCCAGGCGCCCGCGCGAGCCGTCCTGGGCGATCCAGTCGGCGATCAGCG
This sequence comes from Kitasatospora sp. NPDC001225, assembly GCF_053597855.1. Classification (NCBI taxonomy): domain Bacteria; kingdom Bacillati; phylum Actinomycetota; class Actinomycetes; order Kitasatosporales; family Streptomycetaceae; genus Kitasatospora; species Kitasatospora sp. NPDC001225. The sequence goes on along the minus strand of NZ_JBSFJC010000025.1, from coordinate 8,075 downwards.
TCGCCACCGGTTCAAGATCCGTTTCCATTCCGAAGACCTCCTCGGCGTAGGTGAAGGCGAGCCTGACCAGGGCCTCGCGGTCGTCGACGCTCCACGCGCCGTCGGGATCCGCGAGGAGGCGGTGCAGCTGCCCGAGCAGCGGGCGGCTCCGCCCGTCCTCCGCCTCGAACAGCAGCCGCGCCGCCTCGCTCGCGCCGCTCTTCCCGGCGTCCGGCCGGGCCAGAGCACGACGCAGCAGGTGCCAGCCACGGCGCAGCGGTGCGTTGCCGTCGACGGTGGCGAGGAAGGCCGGGACGGCGCGCCGGGTGCGGGTGACGCGCAGCCAGGGCTCCTGGTTGTCGTTCTTGAAGCTCCACAGGGTGGTCGCGCACAGGCCGTCGGTGGCGTCCCGCAGCGCGGCGAGGACGACCAGCTCGGGCCTGGCCCCGGCGGACATCCCACTGAAACCGGCCTGCATGACGCGGCGGGCACGCCGTACGTTACGGCGGGCGAACTCCCTTTCGGTATCCTGCTCTTGGCAGGACAGGACGGTGGCCGAACCGGCCGTCACCCAGGCGCCGTAGGGCAGCGCCCACATCGCGATCCGGCACCCCCGGCAGACCGGCCAGCCGGGGACGCCGGGTGGCAGGGTGTTCAGGGCCTTGCTGGTGTCGAACAGGGGGAGGTTCGACTTCGCCCAGACCACCGCCGTACCGGCGCCGCAGAACGTGCACGGCCGCACCGGCCCGGACTGCGGGGCGTCCGGGGCGAAGAGCCTTTCGATGTCCGGCCTCAGCACGTTCGGGTCGGAGGGCCGCTTGCTGTGTGTGGCCTTCGAGTTCGGGTACAGCGCGAACAGGACCTTCCACCAGTCGTAGCGGCCGCCGCTGTCCTTGGGTGCCGTCGCGGCCGCCAGCACGTCCGCCACCAGGACGGACGCCATGGCGTCGAGGTCTGCGGCGCTCACCCGGCCCGGGCCGTCGCGCTCGGCGATGACGGCCACGGCCCAGGCACCCGCCCGCTGCAAGGGATGACCGGACGCGACGAGGGCCGTCACCGTACCCACCCGAAGCCCTGGATCGTGTCCAGGCCCAGCCCCCAGGAACGGATCGCGTTCACGAACCGGCCGTCAGCCTCCATCGCCACCCGCACCCGCGCCCCGATCCGCGGCGCCCCACGCACCGTGAACCGCCGCCGGGGGCCCGCCTCCAGCACCCGCAGACCGTGCGGGGCCGGCAGGCCCAACACGTCCGCCTTGTGCGCCAGGTTGTGCTGGAGGCGGTCCAGGTAGTGCTCGTCGCCCGGGAGCAGGTTCCAGCTCTCGTGCTTGAGCACGACCGGCGTCATCGTCTCCAGCTCCACCGACCCCTCCCCCGGCGGCAGCAGCGCATCCATGTCCACCGCGACCCCGCGCACCCGCAACCGCGTTGCGCCCCACACCAGTTCATCGGCCCCGGCCAGCGCGCGCACCAACACCGAAGCGATCTCCGGCACCGGCGACCCGAACCACACCGAACCGTCCCGCGACGTGGAGTACACGCCCCGCTTTCGCGGCGCCCCCAGAAACAGCGGCCCGGCCACCCCCACCGGCTTCAGCGGCTTCCCCCGCCACCCGCCGTCGTGCAGGGCCTGTGCCAGGGCCTCGTCCTGCCCACTGAGCAACCCGTACACCACACCCCGCGCCGCCCCGTGCACGTCCTCCCACCGCACACTCGACGCATCCGGCGTCACATCCACCCTCACCCGCACCAGACTCTCCCGACCCGCGTGCCGCAACCCGAACACGCCGCAAGCTAGTCGGGCGTGAACGATCGACACCGCATTCCTCACGATTTGGAGCAATAGCCAGTCATATGTGCTAGAGGCCCCGGCGTCACCGCCGCCAGCCTCACGACGGGAACAGCGTCCACCCGCAGAGGGACCAAACCCAAAGCGCTCTGACCTGCGACGATGCACTACCGCCGAGTCGCCGCAACGGCATCGCCCGAGGCAAATCGGGCACACCGCTGGACCTGGTGCTTTACCCTCGGGTCGTAACCAGCCCTGAAGGGCTCGCAACGGGGAGGGCAACCCCCCGACCCGGCCCCGGGCCAACAGGTCGTAACCAGCCCTGAAGGGCTCGCAACACACGGCCAGCCACGAGGCCCAGGTGGAAACCCCGGTGGTGATCAGCCCTGGAGGGCTCGCAACACGACAACCACATGGGGCCCGGCCCCATTTAGCAGGGTGGTGATCAGCCCTGGAGAGCTCGCAACAGGACGGCGGGGCCGGCGGGCGCGGTGTGGGTACGGGTGGTGATCAGCCCTGGAGGGCTCGCAACCCGGACAGGTCTCGGCCTTGCAGTCCGCGAGTCACCGTCGCAACCAGCCCTGGAGGGCTCGCAACCCCGTGGCGCGGAGCAGCGCGGCCACCGTGGCCCGAAGGTGGTGATCAGCCCTGGACGGCTTCCAACGCGATTCACTGGGGAGGGCAGTTCAGCGCCGCAGAGACCCTGATCAGCCCTGAAGGACACGACGTTGGTGGGCTCCGACAAAGGCCGCTAGCCTTGGCGGGCCGACGCTAGTTCGGTGCCCGTCGTGGCGCTGGTCAGGTTCGTTCTCATCAGCCCTGGAGGGCTTGCAATGAGCGCGCCATAGAGTTGGTCGGCGCGCGCCATAGAGTCGGTCGAGGCTGGCGGCGGTGAAGTCCTCGGGCGGACACCGCCGCTGGCCAACACGCTCATCCGAACCAGTCCCGACAGCTCCGCGACCAACGCTCAGGGTCGACGTAATCACCCATGAGCGCTGCCAGTCCACTCCGGTGCCGCTGCTCCCGACCTTGGTCGCAGGTTGATTTCATCGGAGCGAGTCATCTAGTTCGTCGATGAGCTCATCGGCATCGCGAGGGCCCACCTATCAAGACGGGCGTCCCACGATCGGGTGACATCAGCCTCGGGCAGGACTGCTCCCAAACCACACTCATCATCCAACATTTAGCCTCTCACCTGCGGCTTTATCAACTGTCGGATGCGGCAACCAAGCCCAGCGGCCAGCAGGCCTCGGGCCGATCTATGAACAACCAACCGATACTGATGCTGCCCTGAGCGCGAAGACCCCAGCACTATGCGCGGCTTGTCGCCAAGGCCTCTGTCCCGTGGGGGGATGACCAGGTGAACGTCTCGGAATCCGTTCTCGTGCTCGTCGACGCGCTGCTGGCCGCCGTCGTGCCGGGCGCTGCGGTTGCCCGCGTAGTGCCATCCGCAGCGATGCGTCCGGGCTGGCACCGCGAGCGGCGCGTTCAGGGACCGCATCCCCTCACCCCGCTATGCGGCCGCCGGCGGCGGCTGGAAGCCCGAATCGATCCTCCGCCAGCTGCCGCGTGCGTCCTGAGGTCGGGGACCGAGGGTGCGCCGGAGCCGCTGGCCATCGCCTGTGGAGTCTCCCGGCTCCGGGTGCCTCTGGTTCCCCGGGCTCCCGGGAGGGCCGACGCGGCCGGTCGTTCCGGGGTGGGCGCCCACAGGCTGGGTGTCGGCCCGGCCGCGTGATCTACACCCCTCCAGCTTGTCGATTCACTGGAGGATGGAAGTGCGGTTCATGGAGTTGCTGTGGCAGGACGAAGCTGCGGTCAAGGTCGCGGGAGTAGTCCTGAGCATCGTGTTGGAGTGGTCCCTTCAGTTCATCAAGGGCCGCGCCAGGCGGCGGGCGGATCTGCCGCCCGGCACAGCGGTGGAGCCGTCCGTACGGCGTCCGCGCCGTACCCGGCGGTCGTCGCGTCGGGTGGCCGAGTTGAAGCGGTCGAGGGCTCGGTTCGCCCGTGCCCCGAAGCCGCGTCCGGAGGGGGGTGGCCGGAGCAGTGCACGGCAGCGCCGGCCCGGGCAGCGCCGCCGTCCCGGCAGGCGCGCCTCTTGACGGCGGGCACGATCGGTCGGAGTGCCCGGAACTGGATGCCGGGCGTTCCGTAGAGCCGGTTGCAACGCCGTAACGGGCGGCCAGGGCGCGGAGTGGCCTCCAGCCCGCCCACCGTCGGGGCACACGGGAGTGTGCGCCGGCGGCTCCGGAGGATGCAACTCCCCTGCCGGGGCGACATACTGGACGTCCCCCTGGGAAACCCCGGGCGTGCGGCTTCGTTCGCACGCCCGCACCCTGCCTTCTCTGATGCACCGCCAGGGGTGATCGGCGGGTACCGGCCCCGGAGGTGCGGGCACAAGGGGACCAGGAGACTCCGTGGATCGTGCGGGCCGGGCGCTTCCGCTCGGGCGGCCGGGCGTGCTGCTCGGGGTGCCCGTGGCGTTGTGCTGCCAGCTCGCGGCGGCGGCTCCCGCCCACCCCGCGTCCCGAGGACGGCGGGCTCCCCGCCCTGGCCGACCAGCCCCACGGCCAGCAGGCGTACGGCAAGGCCGACATCTACCTCTTCAAGGTGCCCGAGGGCGTCACCTCGCCGAACCTGTACGCGCTCGGCCCGGGGGGCGGGGGCGCGCCCGGTGGCGGAGGTGGGGGTGGGGGCGGCGGAGGGGCCGGTGGCGGCGGAGCGGCCCTGGCCTGCACCGCCGTGCCGGTGACCCCGGGCATGCGCCTCGTAATCATCGTCGGCCAGGGCGGCGTCCTCGAAGGTCGGAGTGGCGGTGCAGGTGGTGGGGGCGGTGCGGCGGGCGCCACTCTGCGCCCGGCCGAACCCGGTGGCGCGGGGACAGCGGGGTCCGTCGGCGCGAGGCCCCGCAATGGCGGGGACACCTTCGTCCGCGTTCACAACGGTTCTGCGATCGCCGGATCCTCCGGGGCGGGGACGGAGGCGTGAGCGGCGGCGCGGGCCGGGGCGGTGGCGGCGGCACCGGCGGCAGCAGCGGCGGGGCAGGGGCGGGAACGGCGGCGCACCGCCGCCCGGCCCGGACGACCAGTCGGGTACCGGTGGCGGCAGCGCCGGGAGCACCACTGTGAGCACCGGCGGTAACGGGTACGTCCTGATTATCTGGTAGCCCGCCGCCAGGGCATGTCCCACCCGTTCCGTCCGCACACCCACTGCGCGGACGGGACGGGCGCGGTCGCGACGGGCCTGGTCGGCGGCGGTGCGGCCGTAGGACGGTGGCGGGCTCGCGGCCGGGGTCGGGAAGACCGATGGCGCGTAGGGCGGTTATGGGCAGGGGTGCAGGGCGGGGCGGTCGCGGGTGCGGACGGCGGGGAGCCAGGCGGGGGTGTGGCCTGGGAGGCGGATGCGGTACCAGAGGGTGGAGGTGAGGTCTTCCTCGTTGATGACGGGGAGGCCGGTGGGGAGTTGGCAGTCGGCGTCGAGGGTGTCGTTGTGCCAGACGCGGACGGGGCCGACGTTGTCGGCGGTGTAGGGGCGCAGGGGGTCGACGGCGAGGCCGAGGCTGCACTGGGGGTCGTGGTCGGTGCGGTCCTGGCAGCCGCGTTCGGCGTTGAAGACGCGGACGTGGGCGGGCTGTCCGGGCGGCGGTTCCGGGTGCGGCCAGAGGGCGGTGGCGGTGACGGCGGCCGTGGCGCAGGAGGCCAGGGCCAGCAAAGCGGTGCTCGGACGGCGCGGGCGGCGCGGGCCCCGGTCGGCGCCGATGCGCGCGAGCAGGCTCTCCGCCGTGTGCGGGGCGCGGGCGGCGTGGGTGGGGGCGAGGCAGTCGGCGGCGAGGGCGCGCCAGAACGGGGGGACCGCGGCGGCCAGTCGCAGGGCGGCGCGGCCTTCCGCGTACTGTTGGGCCGCGGCGCTGCGGGCGGTGGGGGTGACGCCGGGGAAGGGGCGGCCGCCGGCGGCGAAGACCTCGTGGATGACGATGCCGAGCGCCCAGATGTCCGCCGTGGTACGGACTTTGACGCCGTGTTCGCCGAGTGGTTCCGTCCAGCGTTCCGGCGGGAGGTAGTCGGGGGTGCCCATCGGGGAGCAGTGGCCGTGGGTGCCGGTGAGTTCGATGGCGAGGCCGAAGTCGGAGAGGCGGACCTCGCCGTCGGCGCCGATGAGGACGTTCTCCGGTTTGAGGTCGGTGTGGACCCAGCCGGAGCGGTGCAGGTGGGCCAGGCCTTCGCAGATGCCGGTGACGATCCGGGCGCCCTCGGCCTCGTCGACGCCGAGGGCGAGCAGGTCGCGCAGGGTGCAGCGGGCGCGTTCCATGACGAGGACGATCGCGCCGTCGAGGGTGGGCTGGTCGGGGGCGGCCAGGACGAGGGTGTCGAGCAGCCGGACCAGTCGGGGGTGCGGGGCGGTGCGGCCCAACTCGGTTTCGCGCCGGGCGGCTTCGGCGACCTGGCGGGCCTGGCGGGGGGCGAGTCCGGCGGTCGGCAGCACCTTGAGGGCGACCGTGCCGTCCGCGTCGTCCGCGCGGCCGGCCCCGCCGTCGGCCCGGCGGGCGGCGTAGACCGTCGCCCAGCCGCCCTCGCCGAGCAGCCCGGTGACGGTCCACTCGCCGACCCGGTGGCCGGCCGGCAGCAGTTCCTCGCCGTCCCCGGGGAAGTCCTGCTCGGGGACGCCCTCGCTGGGGACGCCCTCCCTCGGGACGGCCTCGCTGGGGACGCCCTCCCCGGGAAAGGCCGGGTCTTGCGGCATCTCCGCCCCTCCCTACCGTCCGGTGCGGGCGGGTTCGGGGGCCGGCAGGAGCGCGAGGTGTTCCTCGCGGACGATGCCGAACTTCAGGGCGAGCCCCACCACGGCCTCGCGTTTGCCGCTTCGGCGGTCCGCGCGGTCGCCGTCGGGCAGGTCGATGCGGAGCTTCTCGTCGGCGAGGTAGTCGAGGTGCGAGCTGACGGCGCGGGCGGTGAGCCGGGCGCAGGCGGGGTGGCCGTGCAGCCGGGCGACCACCTGCGGGGTGGTGGGGACGGCGGCCGGGGAGCGGTCGCGCAGCCACGGTTCGCAGAGTGCGACCAGGACCAGGAAGTACGTGGCGGTCTCGTCCAGCGAGTACGCCGTCATGGTGCGGCTCTCCCGGGAGCCGCCGTGGGCGTCCGGGTCCAGGTAGACGTGGTCGGGCGCGAACACCTGGAAGGAGAGCGGTGTTTCCCGCCGGGAGGGCAGCACCACCCGGGAGAACTCGAAGGGGATCGGCGCGCCGATCCGCCGTGGCGGCACCCGCAGGTACTCGCCGGCGCCCTCCGGGTTCTCCACCAGGTAGGCGTGGGTGTTGCTGAGGTTGCTCAACTGCCAGTGGTCGTCGGTCGCGTGGATCTCACCGGCCAGTCGGGAGACCGTCTCGTCGCCGAGGCGCAGCTCCACGGGGATGCGGGCGGAGCCCCGGCCGAAGCGCGCCCGTTCTCCCGGACCGAGCCGTAAGGTCACCGTGTCGTCGCCGTTCCCCTCCGGCAGGTGGACGACAATCCCGCTCACCGTTCCTCCGTCCCGCGCACCGCTCCCCCGTTTCGCGCGCCGGCTCTTGCCGGACGGACGAACGGTACCTCTTCGCGTACGACAATAAACCGGATGCCGCAGGCTACTTGACAAAACGGGAGCGGAGGGTACAGGCGTTCGGTCAGCGCATCGGCGCCCCCGAACGCACGGGTGCCACCGCACCCATCGGCGCCCCCGACCGCAGCGGCGCCACCGGCCGGTCGCCGAAGGCGGCCCACGGCCGCCAGCCACCGCCGGGCCGGTCCTGGACGCGGGTGCGCACCCGGCCGTCCTCGGCCACCGCGAAGACGTGCAGCCGCCCGGTGGAGTCGGCCGCGGCCGAGGGCGGCGCCGCGAGCACCAGGCCGGGCTCGCCGAAGTCCTCGCCGAGCACGTCCGTCGGTACCCAGGCTCCGGCGGGCGCCGACTGCCAGCGGTGGGCGAGGCGTTCGCCGCCCGGGGAGAGGGTGAAGGCCTCCAGCCGGCCGTCCGAGCCGGCGATCACCGGCGGCGCGGCGGTGGACCAGCCGAGCAGCAGCTGCCAGGCGTCCCAGCCCCCGCTGGGCACCGACTGGCGGCGGTGGAAGGCGGCCGTGCCGGACGGGGCGATCGCGGTGACGTTCAGCCGCCCGGTGCCGTCGCGGGCCACCCTCGGCGCGGCCCCGGCGGGCGTCCCGAAGCGCTCCCAGGCGGACCAGGCGCCGCCGGGCGAGGTCTGCCAGCGGTGCAGCAGCGCGGCGCCGCCGGGCGCGAGCACGAACACCTCCAGCCGGCCGTCGGCGTTGGCGGCGACGGCC